>JBBRFR010000086.1:0-12219 GCA_038241485.1 Burkholderiales bacterium | reverse complement strand
CCGCCAAAGCCGCCATCGGCCTCGGGCAGCGTCATCGCGGTGAGGCCGAGTTCGGCGAAGGTCGCCCACACCGTGTCGCCCTGGCCGCTGGGGGACTGGAGGATGGCCTTGCGGGCCTCGAAGCCATACGCATTGCCGAGGTACTTGCGCAGCGAGTCGGCCAGCTGCTGTTGTTCGTCTGTGAGGTCGAAATTCATGTTCTTGCTCCCTTGTCAAAGACCGAGCGTCGCCTTGGCGATGATGTTGCGCTGGACCTCGTTGGACCCGGCGTAGATGCTCACCTTGCGGTAGTTCAGATAGCGCGGCGTCAGCCCGGTGAGGGCGGGGTCGAGCGCCTCGCCTTCGACGGCGCGGTAAGGCTGCGCCATCGGCCCCAGCGCCTGCATCGTCATCTCGGTGAGCGCTTGCGCGATCTCGGTGCCGCGGATCTTCAGCATCGAGACGTCGGCACCGGGTGGCTGGCCGGTGCGGCGCATCTTGTCGAGAAAGCGCATTGAGGTCAGCTCCAGCGCCTGCAGCTCGATCTCGATGCGGCTCAAGCGGTCGCGAAACCGTGTGTCTTCGAGCAGCGGTTTGCCGTTTTTCAGCTCGCGTGCCGCCAGCTCGTGCAGCTCGGCCAGCATGCGCTTGCTGCCGCCCACGTTGCCCGAGCCCATGCGCTCGTGGCCGAGCAGGTATTTGGCAACCGTCCAGCCCTTGTTTTCTTCGAAGATCAGGTTCTGCACCGGCACCTTCACGTCGTCGAAGAAGATCTCGTTCACTTCGTGGTCGCCATCCATCAGGATCAGCGGGCGCACGGTGATGCCCGGCGTGGCCATGTCGATCAGCAAGAAGCTGATGCCTTCTTGCCGCTTCTCGGCCGTCGGGTCGGTGCGCACCAGGCAGAAGATCCAGTCGCCGTAGTGCCCCAGCGTGGTCCAGATCTTTTGCCCGTTGACGACGTAGTGGTCACCGCGGCGCTCGGCGCGTGTTTTCACCGCGGCCAAGTCAGAGCCGGCGCCAGGCTCGGAGTAGCCCTGCACCCAGAAATCGTCACCTTGGCGAATGCGCGGCAGGAAGTGATCTTTCTGCCCCGGCGTGCCAAAACGAAACAGCACCGATGCGCAAAGGTTGGGGCCGAAGCCCGGCAGCAAGGGGGCACCCGACAGGCCGAACTGCTCTTGATAGAGGTAGCGCTGCGTGATGTTCCAGCCGGTGCCGCCCCATTCTTCGGGCCAGTGCGGCACCGACCAGCCCTTGGCGGCCAGGATCTTGTGCCAGCGCTGGTAGTCGGCCTTGCTCAGGTCGCGGTGTTGCCGCACCGTCTCGCGGATGTCGGCCGGCAGGTGGGTGTCGAGCCAGCTGCGAACCTCGTCGCGGAAGGCCAGTTCCTCGGGGGCGTAGGTCAGGTCCATGGGTTGTCTCCAGGTTTTATGGAATCTTGGTTCGCCCTGAGGGGCGACGGGCAGCGCACCTCAGCGCGAACAGAAATAGCTCAGCGCACGAAGCTCTTGCCCTCTGCCGCCAGCTTCTCCAGCAGCGGCGAGATGGTGAAGCCCGGGCCCATGCGTTCGCCATAGTCTTTCAGCTTCGCCACCACGGTGGGCAGGCCCACGGTGTCGGCGTAGAACATCGGGCCACCGCGGTACACCGGCCAGCCATAGCCGTTGAGCCACACCACGTCGATGTCAGACGCGCGCACCGCGATGCCTTCTTCGAGGATCTTGGCGCCCTCGTTGACCATCGCGTAGGTGCAGCGCTCGAGAATCTCTTGCGCGCTCACCTCGCGTGCCGTGCGGCCTTCCTTGGCCATGAAGTCGAGAATGATCTTGCGCGTCACCTCGCTTGGCTTGGCATGGCGCGCTTCGTCGTAGTCGTAGTAACCCGCACCGGTTTTTTGGCCACGGCGGCCCTGCTCACACAGCACCTGGGTGATGGTCGAGCTGGTGCTCGTTTCTTTGCTCCAGCCGAGGTCGAGGCCGGCCAGGTCGCTCATCGCATACGGGCCCATGGGCATGCCGAAGTCGTAGAGCACACGGTCGATGTCCCAGGGCATCGCGCCTTCCATCAGCATGGCGCGCGCCTGCACCGAGCGCGCGGCAAGAATGCGGTTGCCAATGAAGCCCGGGCACACGCCCGAGAGTGCGGCCACCTTGCCGATCTTCTTGGCCAATTGCATGGCCGTGGCCAAAGCCGTGGTCGAGGTTTTTTCGCCACGCACCACTTCCAGCAGCTTCATCACATTGGCGGGCGAAAAGAAGTGCATGCCGACCACGGCTTCGGGCCGCGACGAGGCCGCCGTGGCGATCTCGTCGAGATTCAGCGCCGAGGTGTTCGACGCGAGCACGGCGCCTTGCTTCACGATGCGGTCGAGCTGGCCGAAGATCTCTTTTTTGACGGCCATGTTTTCGAACACGGCTTCGATCACCAGGTCGCAGTCGGCCAGTGACGCCATCTCCAGCGAGCCGGTGAGCAGCGCCATGCGCTTTTCCACTTCTTCGGCCGTGAAGCGGCCACGCTTGGCCGAGTTCTCGTAGTTGCGGCGCACGACCGAGAGGCCCCGATCGAGTGCGGCTTGTGCTGTCTCGACCAGCGTGACCGGAATGCCGACGTTGGCAAAGTTCATCGCAATGCCGCCGCCCATGGTGCCGGCGCCGATGATGCCCACCTTCTTCACCTCGACGATGGGCGTGTCGTCGGGCATGCCGGGGATCTTGGCGGCCTGACGCTGGGCGAAGAAGGCGTAGCGCTGTGCAATCGACGGCACCCCCGCGACCAGCTCACCGAACAAACGGCGCTCGGTGGCCAGGCCGTCTTCGAAGCTGCCATTCACCGCCGCTTCGACGCACTGGATGCAGGCCTCCGGTGCCGGCAGGCCGCGAAACTTCTTGGCGTTGGCTTTACGCACATCAGCAAAGATCTCGGGGCGGCCTCGCGCGGCTTTCAGCTTGTCGTCGTTGTCGCGCAGCTTGCGCAGCGGGCGGCCTTCGCTTTGGATTTCTGCCAACACCTTGCGCGCAAAGGCGATGGCGCCGGCGCGCAGCTCACCTTCAGGCACCAACTCATCCACCAGCCCCATTGCCAAACATTCCTTGGCCGGCACATGGGTGCCGTTGACGATCATGTCGAGCGCCTTTTCTACCCCCACGAGGCGCGGCAGGCGCTGTGTGCCGCCGGCGCCCGGCAGCACACCGATCAGCACTTCGGGCAGACCGCACTTCGCGCTGGGCACGGCCACGCGGTAGTGGCAGCACAGGGCCACTTCCAGCCCGCCGCCCAGGGCCGTGCCGTGGATCGCGGCGATGACCGGCTTGGCGCTGTTTTCGATCAGGTCTTGTGCCTCACGCAGCCCTGGCGCCTTGGGCGGCTTGCCGAACTCGGTGATGTCGGCGCCGGCCAGGAAAGTGCGGCCGGCGCAGATCAGCACCACTGCCTTCACACCCGGGTTGGCGTGGGCCGCCTGCATGCCTTCAACGATGCCTTGGCGTGTGGCTTGCGACAGTGCGTTGACCGGCGGGTAGTCGATGCTGAGGATGCCGATGTCGCCTTCGACGGTGAAGGTGCCGGCGCTGGATGGGGTGGTCATGGGTGTTGTCTCCGTGAGCAAAGTGTCTCTGTGTTCCGTTCGCCCTGAGCCTGTCGAAGGGTGCGCACAGCACGGCGCTGGCTTCAACAGGCTCAGCCCGAACGGAGCAGGTAGGGGGCTGAATTCAAAAGACTTCGAACAAACCCGCGCCGCCCATGCCTCCGCCGATGCACATCGAGACCACCACATGCTTGGCGCCACGGCGCTTGCCCTCGAGCAGGGCGTGGCCTGTGAGGCGCGCGCCGGTCATGCCGAACGGGTGGCCGATGGCGATGGAGCCGCCGTTGACGTTGTAGATGTCGGGGTTGATGCCGAGCTTGTCGCGGCTGTACAGGCACTGGCTGGCAAACGCTTCGTTGAGCTCCCACAGGTCGATGTCGTCGATCTTCAGGCCGTGGCGTTCGAGCAGGCGCGGAATGGCGTAGACCGGGCCAATGCCCATCTCGTCGGGCTCGCAGCCGGCGACGGCCCAGCCCTTGAAAATGCCCAGCGGGGCCAGGCCGCGGCGCTCGGCCTCCTTGGCCTCCATCAGCACCACGGCCGCGGCGCCGTCGGAGAGCTGGCTGGCATTGCCGGCGGTGACAAACTTGCCCGCACCGCGCACCGGCTCCAGCTTGGCCAGGCCGGCGAGGGTGGTGTCGGGGCGGTTGCACTCGTCGCGGTCGACGGTCACGTCGACGAACGACTCGGCCTTGGTCTCTTTGTCGACGAGCTTCATCTTCGTTTTCACCGAGATGATTTCGTCAGCGAACTTGCCGGCCTTTTGGGCGGCGGCCATCAGCTGCTGCGAGCGCAGCGAGTATTCGTCTTGGTACTCGCGGCTCAGGCCGTAGCGCTGGGCCACGATGTCGGCGGTGTCGATCATGGGCATCCAGATCGCGGGGTGCATGTCGACCAGGCTGGCATCGGTGCCGCCACCGCCGCCGCCTTGGTAGCTGACCGAATCAACGCCACCGCCCACCATGATGCTGGCGCCACCTTCGACGATGTGGTGCGCTGCAATCGCGATGGCGTTCAGGCCGGAAGAGCAGGCGCGGTTGAGCGTCATGCCTGCGGTCGTGACGGGCAGGCCGGCCAGCAGTCCGCCGGAACGGGCCACGTTGCCCGAGGCGGCCACACAACCTGCGATGACGTCTTCCACCTCGGCCGGGTCAACCTTTGAGCGTTGCACTGCGTGCTGGATGGCGTGGCCTAGCATCGTCATGCTTGGTGTGTTGTTGAAGCCGCCTCGGCCGGCCTTGGCCAAGCCAGTGCGGGCATAAGAGACGATCACGGCCTGACGGGTGTTGGAAGACATGTTTGTAGCCTCTGGCAGAACGGTTGATGAACTCGACCCTTGTCTTGGGTACTGCGCCGGACATGATGGCTGAAAACGCCACCGTGGCTGTCACGCGTAGGACAGTCAGCGCACGCCCCTAGTTCTTGAGTCGGTACCCGGTGCGAAACATCCACGCCACGACGACGATGCAGACCGCCAGAAAGCCGCAGGTGGCAGCCAGGCTCCAGCCCACGCCCACGTCGGCGGTGTCAAAGAAGCTCCAGCGAAAGCCGTCGATCAGGTAGACCACCGGGTTGAACAGCGTGACGGTGCGCCACAGCGGCGGCAGCATGTCGATCGAATAAAACGCGCCACCCAAAAAGGTGAGCGGCGTGACGATCAGCATGGGGACGAGCTGCAGCTGCTCGAAGCCCTTGGCCCACAGGCCGATGATGAAGCCGAACAGGCTGAAGGTCACCGAGGTGAGCAACAGAAACGCCACCATCCACACCGGGTGCGCAATCTGCAGCGGCACGAAGAAGGCGGCTGTGAGCAAGATCACCAGGCCAAGAATGATCGATTTGGTGGCCGCCGCACCCACGTAGGCAATCAACAGCTCCAGGTACGACACCGGCGCCGACAGCAGCTCATAGATGGTGCCGGTGAAGCGCGGAAAGTAGATGCCGAACGACGCGTTCGACAGGCTCTGCGTGAAGAGCGACAACATGATGAGACCGGGCACGATGAAAGCGCCGTAGTCGACCCCGTTCACCTGTTGCATGCGTGACCCGATGGCCGCACCGAACACCACAAAGTACAGCGAGGTGGTGATCACCGGCGCGACCAGGCTCTGCCCCACGGTGCGCATGAAGCGCGCCATCTCGAAGCGGTAGATGGCCCATACGCCGTGGCCGTTCATGTTGGCCCCTCGGTCAACGCAGACGTCGGCCGATCCCCCGAGGGGATCGCCGGCCGGCTAGGGAGCGGCCCGGCGCTCGGCCCGCGCTGCTTCGTTGACGTTGTTTTTTTCATGCGGCGGCTCCGGTCTTGTGGTCGCGCGATTTGTCATGCACCAGGCTCACAAAGATGTCTTCGAGCGAACTCTGCTGCGTGTTCACGTCTTTGAAGCCGATGCCCAACTCGGCCATGCGCTTGAGCAGCGGCGCCACGCCCGCGCTCGCGTCGCTGGCATCAAACTCACACTGAAGCGTGTGGCCACCCGGCTTGAGCACCAGGTTCCACGCGGCCAGCTCGGTGGGCAGCTCGCTCATGGTGTGGTCGAGCTCGATGGTGAGCTGCTTCTTGCCCAGCTTCTTCATCAGCGCCTTCTTTTCTTCAACCAAGATCAGCTCGCCCTGGCTGATGACGCCGATGCGGTCGGCCATGTCTTCGGCTTCTTCGATGTAATGGGTGGTGAGGATGATGGTCACGCCGCCGTCGCGCAAGCGGCGCACCATCTCCCACATGTCGCGCCGCAGCTCCACGTCGACACCGGCGGTGGGCTCGTCAAGAAACAAGATTTCGGGCTCGTGCGACAAGGCTTTTGCGATCATCACGCGGCGCTTCATGCCGCCCGAGAGCTCCATGATCTTGCTGTGCCGCTTGTCCCACAGAGAGAGGTCGCGCAGCACCTTCTCGATCAGCGCCGGATTGGGCGCTTTGCCAAACAGCCCGCGGCTGAAGTTGACGGTGGCCCACACGGTCTCGAAGGCGTCGGTTGCCAACTCTTGCGGCACCAGGCCGATCAGGGAGCGGGTGACGCGGTAGTCGCGCTCGATGTCGTGGCCCGCCACGGTCACGCTGCCGGCGCTTGCCGTGACGATGCCGCACACGATGGAGATCAGCGTGGTCTTGCCGGCGCCGTTCGGCCCCAGCAGAGCGAAGATTTCACCGCGTCGGATGTCGAGGTCTACACGTTTGAGCGCCTGCAAGCCACCGGCGTAGGTCTTGGTGAGGCCTGCAATCGCCACCGCAGAAGTGGCAGCGGGTTTGTCAGTGGATGTCGGCATGTGGGGCATTTCGTCTGCGAGTCGCGCATGGTATGGGCTGCAGGAAAAAAATTATTCAGGCCGGTCTGGTGCGCTCAGCGGCGTCACCCGCTGCATGCCCAGGGGCCCATGCCGACCTCACAACGACATGCTGTCCTACGCGCAGGAGCGTCGATGGCCGAGCATGTTGGCCGGGCAATGGCACTAAGGTTTCGACCACTGACTTTCATGTCGGTTTTTGCCCCTTTGGGCCAGGGTTTAACTGGCCCGCCACTCTCCAAGGAATCTCATCATGAACATCTCCAAGACTCTCACCGCTGCTGTTGCAGCCACCACCATTGTCGGCGCCGTTGGTTTGGCTTACGCCCAGACGACCACCCCGACGAACAGCCAAACGCCCAATCAGACGGCCAACGGAACCATGACGCCGACGGTCACGCCGGGCACCGCCCAGCAGCCCTCGATGACCCCGACCCAGGCGCCCTCTGACTCGAATTCGACGGTCACGCCGTCCAACCCCATGAATTCGGATCCGGCGCGCACGACCAGCGACATGGCCCTGGAACCTCTGCCCAAGGCTGACCGCAACTGACGACATCCTTTCAGCGGCACGGGCGAACACTTCACAGCGTTCGCCCGTGAGTTGCCCTGGGAGCACCCGTGACACTCGACAGCATCTTCAAGCGCCGGCCTGAAATCTGGGCCGGGATCAGGCAAGGCCTGCTGCTGGGGGCAGCCGCACTGGTGCTGGTTTTACCTCCCGCGAGTGTGGCCACCTTGCGGCCGCCGTCGTCGTCACTCGCTTTCGCTGCCGCAGGCGCCCCATCCCGGCCTGTGGCCGATTTCGCTTTTCATCACGCATCGGCCGATGCCCGCTTCGTCGCAGACTGGGTCACCCAAGCGCAGGACAACCGCCGCCTGCCCTTCGTGATCCTCGACAAGCGTGATGCCATGGTGTTTGTGTTCGACGCCCATGGCCGCATCATCGACGCGAGCCCCGTGCTGCTCGGCGCCGCCGTCGGCGACGACTCCGTGGCCGGCATTGGTGAGCGGCCCATCGAGCACGTCCAACCCGAAGAACGCACCACGCCGGCTGGCCGCTTTGTCAGCCAACCCGGCAAAAACGCGGCCGGCGAAGAGGTGGTGTGGGTCGACTATGCGGCGGCGGTATCGATGCACCGTGTGCGCCTGGTCGACCCGAAGGAGCGGCGCCTCGAACGGCTGGCCTCGCCAGACCCAGCCCAGCGCCGCATCTCCTATGGCTGTATCAATGTGCCAGCGGCGTTCTTCGACTCGGTGATCTGGCCGGTGATCGGCGCCGCACGCGGGGTGGTCTACGTGCTCCCCGAAACCAGGCCTGTGCGCGAGGTCTTTGCCCGCGCTTCTGTTCGCTGAGCCGCACGAACGGCTCGAACCTGTGCGCTATTGCCGATCGGCAGGCCCCGTATCTGAGTTCTCGCGTCACCCTCACCCGACAATCTGATTCGCTGGGCTGCCGCCTCGTCGGCCGGCACCGCGGAGGCGTTTTGTGCCCTTCGCCGCTGATGCCTTCGAAGGACTGTCGCAATGCCCCGAGCAGGCAAACGGCTGCTTGTTGCGGTCGCTGGGTTTGTATGTGCCGCGCTGTGTCACGCGGCTCCCGGGGCCGCCGGCAAACCTGTCTCGATCGACCTGCGCGACACGCGTTACGTCGCCAGCTGGGTTTTGGCCACGGCCGACCACGCCGGCCGGCCCTTTGCGGTCGTTGACAAGCGGGGCGCCCGCATCTCGGTCTACGAACCCGACGGCCGGCTGATCGGCAGCTCGGCTGCGCTGCTGGGCATCGACCCCGGCGACCTGTCGGTGCCGGACATCGCCCACCGCACCCCCGCCAGCCTGATCGTTGGCGAGCGCACCACCCCGGCGGGGCGCTTCGAGTCCCGGCCGGGCCACAACGACAAGGGCGAAGCCATCGTATGGATCGACTACGACGCGTCTCTCGCCATTCACCGGCTGCGGCCAGCGCCGCTGCATGAGCGCCGCCCGCAACGGCTCAACTCGCCGACCAGCGAAGACAACCGGATCTCGCTCGGCTGCATCGTGGTGACCGCGGACTTCTATCTCTCGGTCATTGAACCGAGCCTGGGCCACCGCCGCGGCGTGGTTTATGTGCTGCCCGAATCGCGCCCGGTGCAGGCGATGTTTGGGGCGAACCCGATCAGTCTGGACCACTGAACCGGGCGCGGCGCCTGGATCGGCTGCCGCTCGCTGGAGTGTGGGCCGGCGCCATCGCCTCGGTGACAGTGGCCGCCGGAGTTTGCTGCGAGCATGGGCCCACAACAAGCACCCAGGAGACATGCCCATGAAGCTCTACAGCGCCACCAACCCTGCGCCCAACCCGCGCCGTGTGCGCATCTTTCTCGCCGAAAAGGGCATCTCGATCCCGACCGAAGACCTGTCGATCCGAGACCGGGCGCACAAGGCGCCCGAGTTCAAGCAAAAGAACAGCCTGGGCCAGCTGCCCACGCTGGAGCTTGACGACGGCACCTGCATCAGCGAGAGCGTGGCCATCTGCCGCTACCTGGAGGCGCTGCACCCCACGCCGGCCTTGTTTGGCGCGAGTGCGTTGGAAAGCGCGCAAGTCGACATGTGGATCCGGCGCGTCGAGTTCACCTTGATGAACCCGATCGCTGCCGTGTGGGTGCACACGCACCCCTTTACCGCCCGGCTGGGCACGCAGTACAAGGAATACGGCGAGTCCAACCGAGAGCGTGTGGCGGGCGCGATGCGCTGGCTCGACCGCGAGCTGGAAGGTCGTGAGTTCGTCGGTGGCATTGCCACCTACAGCATGGCCGACATCATTGCGCTGACGACGATCGACTTTGCCAAGTTTGTGGGCATGGAGATGCCGCCACAGGCCACCCATCTGCTGGCCTGGCACGCGCGTGTTTCAGCTCGTGCGAGTGCGGCGGCGTAAGCCTTTTTGTGCAGGCCGCGCGCGGCAGCACGTGGCCGGTTTCGAGCAAGGTCTTCAGGTTCGACAGCACCATCGGCCAGCCGCCCGAGACGCCGGCGAGCATGGGCGGGTCGTCTACAAACCCCAACTGCGCTGTGACGCTGCGCGGCGCCTGATGACGCGCGTCATAGAGCGCGAGCTCGGCGTGGCCGATGTGCAGGTGCAGGCTCACGAGGGTGGGCGAAAGGGGCTGCGGATCAGCGTGACGCTGCCTGAAGCGGCCCGCCTTTCGGTGCCGCTCGTCGAGCAGGCTTTGGCGGCCTATCTGTTCGAGACGCAGGTGGCGGTGGGGTGACACGTTTCGCCTCCCGGTGAGACGCATCACCGGGGTGTTGTTAGGCTCGGGTGCCGCCCAACACACGCCGACCCATGTTCAACCTGACCCGCCTGACGATCCAACGCGCCAGGAAAGAGCGCCTGCCGCAGATCGCCGGCAGCTTGACCTTCACCACGCTGCTGTCCGTCGTGCCTTTCCTTGCGGTGAGCTTTGCGCTGTTCACGCGCTTCCCTGCGTTCAAGCAGTTTGAGTCGGCGATCGAAGAGCTGCTGCTCAAGGGCCTGCTGCCAGCCGAGATCTCGCGCACGGTGCTGAAGTACCTCGGCCAGTTTGCCGCCAACGCGAGCGGCCTCACGCTGGTGGGCTCGCTGTTCCTGCTGGCGACGGCGATGGCGCTGATGCTCACGGTGGAAAACGCCTTCAACCAGATCTGGAACGTGAAGCGCAACCGCCCGTTCATCAAGCGCTTGACGATGTATGCCCTGGTGCTCGCGCTGGGGCCACCCGCCCTCGGGGTGAGCCTGTGGGCCACCTCTTATGTGCTGAGTGCATCGGCGGGTTTGATCGCCGGCCTGCCGCCCGCGGCGCGCTTCGTATTGACCCTCGGCCCGGTGCTGCTGAGCTGGGTCGGCCTGGCCTGCTTGTTCCACTTCGTGCCCAACACCCGCGTGCGCTGGCACCACGCCATCGTGGGCGGCTTGATCGCAAGCCTTGCTCTTGAGCTGGGCAAGCGCGGCTTTGCCACCTACTTGCTCAAGATCCCGACCTACAAGGCCGTGTACGGCGCTTTCGCGGTGTTCCCGGTGTTCCTGATCTGGGTCTACTTTTCATGGCTGGTGACCCTGGCGGCTGCGCTCGTCACGGCCAACCTCGCGCGCGGCGCCCCGCGTGCCGCGAACAAGGTGCAGCGTGCCTGAGCCGATGCAAACCGCCCTGCATTACCTGAGTTTCGATCTGAGCGACAACGACGAGGGTGTCACCACGCTTGAAGCTCTGGCCTCGACCTCGGCCGAGCAGCATGCGGCAGTCATGGCCGAGGTGCAGCAGGTGCTGGGCTGGGCCTGGCAGCAGTTTCCTCACACACACGGCCCGGCCGATGAAGGCATGGACTGGGACCACGACCTGCAGCTGAGCGTGGAGGCTGGCGAGTGGCATGCGGTCACGCTGACCTTGACCGGCTCGGCGCGGTTTGTCGAAGCTTTCTGTGCGGTCTGGGGCCACCCGCAAGACTGAACGGGCCCTACTTCTTCACCGGGATCACCGTGCCGCGCTCCACCGGCACGGCAGTGACCGAGTTTTGCGGCGAGCCTTCGATCACCCGGTCAGAGTAGGTCAGGTACACCAGCGTGTTGCGCTTCGCGTCGACCATGCGCACGATGCGCAGCTTCTTGAAGATGAGGCTGATGCGCTCGTTGAAAATCTCGTCTTGCTCGGCGATGGGTTTTGGAAACGAGATCGGCCCCACCTGGCGGCAGGCGATCGAGGCCTCCGCCTTGTCTTCGGCCACACCAAATGCCCCTTTGAGGCCACCGGTTTTGGCGCGCGACAGGTAGCAGGTGACGCCGTTGACCTGCGGGTCGTCGTAGGCTTCGACCACGATCTTGTGGTCAGGGCCGATGAACTTGAAGACGGTGTCGACCGAGCCGATGGTTTCAGCCTGTGCCGTGCTGGCGGCTGCAAGTGTGAGCGTGAGAGAAAAAGCGAAAGCCAGTTGTCGCATGGGATGCCTTTCAAGACAGGTCTCGAGTGGCTCACGGTAGCAGCCTCCGATGCCCGTGGCCCGCACCCCAGCGCAGCCCCTCAACCGGATGCCGTGTCTGTTCCCGGTGTCGATCAAGCTGATCGGCCTGGCGCAGCAGGAGAGCGACGCGAGCTGAGCCAGTTGACTCAAGGCGCGGCCAGGCCGAACAGACCCGCGCCGTTTTCCCAGCCCACGCGCCGCGCCACCGCCGGTGGCAAGTCACCCAGCCAGCGCCGCGCTTGCTGCATCAAAGCTTCGTAGTCGTCCCAGCGGCCGTTGACCCAGGTGTCGGAGCCGACCAAAAAGCGCTTGGGCATCTCGATCAACAAGGCCCGCCAAGCGGGGCTCAGGCGGTCGTCGGCGACGGTGAGGCGGGGGCGGTACGACAGCTCACC
>JBBRFR010000085.1:0-12265 GCA_038241485.1 Burkholderiales bacterium | reverse complement strand
AGCGTGGTGGTCTGGTGGGTCTTGGCGGCCTGGCTGAAGCTGTCGGCCAAGGTGAGCGCTTGTTTGAGCAAGGCCATGCCGGGGGCGTTGTCGCCGGCGGGGTCGCTCTGCCCTGCGCCGTAGCTGGTGATCAAGAGGCCTTGGGTGGCGCGGATGGCGCCATAGGCGTCGGTTCTGAGCTCGAAGCCTTCGCCGCGGTAGCTGCCGCGGTGGTTGTCGGCCTGGTGAATGAGGTGGCCCAGGGTGAGTTGGCTCGCGTGTTGGGTGGTGGCGAGTTGCACGCGCAGCTGGCCAGGGGTGTCGTCGAAGACGAGTTGGTTGAAGCCCTCGCCGCCGAACTCTTTGCTCTTGACGCCACTCAAGGCGGCGGCGTTGTTCTGGGCTTTGCTGTCTGGGCTGGCTGGGCCGGGGGCGCCGCCGTGCCAGGCCGGGGCGTGGCCGCCGGCGCCTGAGCCGATGAGGTTGCCTTGGGCGCTTGGGCGGTGGTCGCTGCTTTGGGCGTAGGCGCTGGTGTCACTCTGGCCGGGTTGACCGCCGGGGGTGGGCGCCAGGCCGGCCTCGCCTCGGCCGTTGTAGAGCGTGCCGATGACGATGGGGCGCTCAATGTCACCTTCGATGAACTGGAGCAGCACTTCTTGCCCGATGCGCGGGATGAACTGCTGGCCCATGCCGGCGCCGGCCCAGCGTTGGGCCACGCGCACCCAGCAGGTGCTGCGGTTGTCGGGCCGGGCGTCGGCGTGGGGGGCGCTTTGCCAATGGAACTGGACTCTGATTCGGCCCATGGCGTCGGTGTAGAGCTCGTCGGCGCCGTTCGGGCTGGTGCTGCCGCCGGGGCCGACGACGAGGGCGGTTTGTACGCCCAGGGCGGTGGCTTGGGGGCGCGGCAGCGGGCGCCAGGGGATGGCGCGGCGCAGGGCTTCGAAGCGGTTGGCGTAGCCCAACTCGGCGGCTTGGGTGGCCAGCTCGGGGTCGTTCGACAGTTCAGCCGCCAGGGTGTCGACATGGGCCGCACTGCCAGTGAGTTCAGCGAAGGTGTCGTCGTCTTGTTGATCCACTTGGGCCAGCTGGCGGCTGAGTTCTTTGGGCAGGTTGTTGATGCCCAGGCTGTGCACGCTTTGCACGGCGAACTCGCGCTCGGCTTGGGATTGGAATTGGGATTGGCCGAGTTCGCTCAGGGCGTCGAGGGTGCTTTGCGTGAGGCTGAACCATTGGCCGGCGCGCAAGGAGCGCACGGTGCTGCGCCCGAGCCAGGTTTTGTTGCGGGCTTCGAAGGCTTGTTGCACGCAGGTGGCGCGGTGTTGGGCTTGGGCTGTGGTGCATGAGCCCACGTCGGCGTGGGCACCGGCCGATTGGTAGTGCTGCAGCCAGGGCGCCATGTCTTGAATGCTTGGGCTGCCGAAGTTGTGGGCGCTGGGGGCGTCGGCGGCAATGGCGCGTTTGGCCTGGTAGTCCCACTGCAAGATGGCGGTGGCCGCGGGGGTGAGCTGGCGCAGGCCGCCGAAGCTCTGGATGGCGTCTTGTTGCTCGACGGCCGCAGCGCGGTGGAAGCGGATGCCTTGCCCACCGAGCTTGGTCTTGGAGGTGGTGTTTTGCGGCCAGCGGGTGCTGTCGGCGAAGAAGACGACGCGGTGGCCGCTGGGCGCTTGTTCGGACTCTTCAACCCGCCAGCCCAGGCCTTCTTGGGCGCACAGGCGCTGCAGGAAGTGGAGGTCGGTTTCTCGGTATTGCACGCAGTAGGAGCGCACGCCGGCGTTGGGGCCAAGGGCCAGGAAGGCGTTGAGGTCTTCGGCACCGCCGTCTTCGAGCGTTTCGCCCCACTGCCAGGCGGCGTGTGCGCGGTAGCCTTCGGCGCCGAGCACGTCGTCAAGGATCTGGGGGATGCTTTTGTCTTGCCACACGCGGCTGTGGCTGCCGTGGGCGAGCAGGGCGATCCAGGGCTGGATGAGCAGCTGGTAGCGCACCAGGCCGCCGTCGGCCGGGCCCTGGGCGGCGCGCATGACCAAGCCACTGCGTTGGCTGCGGCTGCCGTCGGCCAGGGTGGTGTGCAGGGTGACGCGCTGGCCGAGCAGGGCCTGTTGGTTGACGTGGGCGTTGAGGCTCAGGGTGCTCAGGTTGAGCTGGTAGGGCTCGCTGATCGCATCGACGGCGCTGAAGCGCTCGACCATCAGCTCGCTCACCGGGCCATCGCCTTGCAGCGTGTAGAGGCGCTGGGCGCTCGTCCAGTTGGCCAGGAGCGCGCTGAGCTGGGTTTGCATGGCGCCGATCACTCCGCTGGCGGCGCCCTCGGCGGCGGCGCTGAGTCTTTCGAGCATGTGTCTTTTTCCCTTGATGCAGGTGTGCCGGTAGGCCGGTGGAATTTTGCCGGCCCGGGGGTGCCAAGAACAGGTGCGCACAAAGCGTTACAGCCCCCAAGAGGGGGGATGGCGGGCGCGGCTATCAGTCGTTGGCAAAGCTGTACGGCCCCCCACGCTCCAGCGCACGGGCGTAGGCCGGCCGGGCGTGAATGCGCTTCAGGTAGGCCATCAAACGGGGGCGCGAGCTGTCCAGGCCCGCACGCTGGGCGGCGGCCTCGATCGGGAAGCTCATCTGGATGTCAGCGGCACTGAACTCGCTGCCGGCAAACCAATCGCTGCGGCCCAGCTCGGTTTCCATGAAATCGAGCTGGCGCTTGAGGGTGGGGTCGACCAGGGTGCTCATCACCTTGGTTGAGATGCCGCGCACGATGGGCTTGATGAAGAACGGCACCTTGGTGCTGGAGATCTTCAAGAACACCAGCTTGAGCAGCAATGGCGGCATGGCCGAGCCTTCGGCAAAGTGCAGCCAGTAGCGCCAGCGCAGCCGATCGAGGGTGCCTGCAGCGGGCGCCAGGCGGCCGTTGCCATAACGCTCGACCAGGTACTCGACGATCGCGCCTGACTCGGCCACGGTGATGTCGCCATCGGTGATCACCGGTGACTTGCCCAGGGGGTGCACCTTCAGCAGCTCGGGCGGCGCGAGCATGGTGGCGCGGTCGCGCCGGTAATGCTTGATCTCATAGGGCACGACCAGCTCTTCGAGCAGCCACAACACGCGCTGCGAGCGAGAGTCGTTCAGGTGGTGGACGGTGATCATGTTCAGGGCCTCGGCTGACAGCTCGACATTGTGGCGTGACCGGCACGCCTCGCCAAAGTTCCACGGCATTTGCCGCGCGGCTTGAACTGCCGGCGTTGTCTGACACGCATCTCAGGCACTGCCCACAGACCAAGCCCTGCTCGTCTGACACGGTTTGGCATCACGCACACCTAAATTGCTCGCACGCCTCAACCCTTCAATCAACAAAGGTCCCTCACTATGAAATTTGTCCACAAGCTCTTGCTCGCTGCCGCGCCCGTACTTCTCGTTGCCGCATGCGGTGGGGGCGATGACAGCCTCGACGACCGGCTTGACATTGCCGACCCGAAAGTGCGCCTCGTGCACGCCATCCCGGTCGGCCCGAATGTCGACCTCACGCGCAACGGCACCGTGGTAGGCGGGGTGACCAACGCACCTTATCGTTATGCCTCCAACTACTTCACGGTCGACACGGCCCCTGCCGACTATGCGGTGCGCACCACCACCGGCAGCGTACAGATCGGCACGATCAACTTCAACCCGACGCGCGGCAACAAGTTCACCTTGGTGGCGGTGCCGGGTGAGGCGACCACCCCCAACCTGCTCTTGATCAACGACCCGTATGACAAGCAGCTCACCGCCAACAATGCGCGAGTGCGTATCGTCAACGCGTCGTTCAACTCCGGCACCATTGACGTGTACCTCACGGCCGCGAATGTGGACATCGCCACCGTGGCGCCCAACTTCGCGGGTGCGGCCTTCCGCAATGCCGTGCCCGCATCGAGCGCCAACTCCAATGACTTCACCGCAGGCGCGTATGTGCTGCGCGTGACGAACACGGGCACCAAGAACGTGATCTTTACTGCGCCCTTCAACGTGGTGACCAACGCCGACCTGCTGCTGCTCACGCTGCCCAACAGCCTGTCGCTGAACGACGTGAAGGTGCTCGCCGTCACATCGGATTCGGCCCAGCCGAGCACCGAGATCCTCGACCAGCCCTGATTGGGGCCGGTGATCTCAGAGGCCCGCTTCGGCGGGCCTTTTTCCTGATCGGTCAGATCGACATGCGGGCGCGCACGCCCTCGGCTTCCATGTGGTTGCCCTGGCCACGCTGCACGATCTCGCCGCGCTCCATCACCAGATACTGGTCGGCCAGCTCGGCGGCGAAGTCGTAAAACTGCTCCACCAGCACGATGGCCATCTTTTGCCCGTTCATGCCGCGGTCGGCGAGCATGCGGATCACACGGCCAATGTCTTTGATGATGCTGGGCTGGATGCCTTCGGTCGGCTCGTCCAGGATCAGAAGCTTCGGGCCGGCCGCCAATGCGCGGGCGATGGCGAGCTGCTGTTGCTGGCCGCCCGAGAGGTCGCCACCACGGCGGTTGATCATCTGCTTGAGCACCGGGAACAGCTCAAACAACTCAGGCGGAATCGGTGTGCTGCCGCTCTTGTAGGCCAGGCCCATGCGCAGGTTTTCTTCGACCGTGAGGCGGCCGAAGATCTCGCGGCCTTGCGGCACGTAGCCCACACCCTTGCGCACCCGCGCGTAGGGCGTGTCGTTGGTGATCGGCGAGCCGTCGAGGTGGATGCTGCCGGTCTTAACCGGCACCACACCCATCAGGCTTTTGAGCAAGGTGGTCTTGCCCACGCCGTTGCGGCCGAGCACCACCGTCACTTCACCGAGCCTGGCTTCGAACGACAGGTTGCGCAGGATGTGCGAGCCGCCGTAGTACTGGTTGATGCCGTCGACTTTCAGCATGCGCACGATTCCTTGCTCAACGAAGCAACGCGGGCCGAGCGCCGGGCCGCTCCCAAGCCGGCCCGCATCCCCTCGGGGGATCGGCCGATGACCCCATCGGACGAGGGGCTGTCATCTGCCAAGGTACACCTCCACGACCTTGTCATTCGCCTGCACATCGGCGAGCGAGCCTTCGGCCAACACACTGCCTTCGTGCAAGACCGTCACCTTCTTGGCCGGGTTGCCGTGTGTCAACTCGTGGATGAACTTCATGTCGTGCTCCACCACCACCAGCGAGTGGTTGCCTTCGAGCGCTAAGAACAGCTCGGCGGTGCGTTCGGTTTCTTCGTCGGTCATGCCGGCCACCGGCTCGTCGAGCAGCAAGAGCTTGGGGTCTTGCATCAGCAACATGCCGATCTCCAGCCACTGCTTCTGGCCGTGCGAGAGCAAGCCGGCAATGCGCTGTGCGCTGTCTTTGAGGTGAATGAGCGTGAGCATGGCGTCGATGCGGTCGAACTGCTCGCCGCTCAAGCGGAAGAACATGGCCGACTGCACGCCGCGGTTGCCCTTCAATGCCAGTTCCAGGTTTTCGAACACGCTGAGCTGCTCGAACACCGTGGGCTTCTGGAACTTGCGGCCGATGCCAATGGAGGCGATCTCGTTCTCGCGCATGCGCAAGAGGTCGATGGTCGAGCCAAAAAATGCCTTGCCCACATCGGGCCGCGTCTTGCCGGTGATCACATCCATCATCGTCGTCTTGCCCGCACCATTGGGGCCGATGATGCAGCGCAGCTCGCCAGCGCTGATGTTGAGCGACAGCGCATTCAGCGCCTTGAAGCCGTCGAAGCTGACCGTGATGTCGTCCAAGTAAAGAATAGCGCCGTGCGCCACGTCCAGCTCGCCCGGCTGCACCACGCGGCTGTAGCTGGTTTGGCGGCCACCCGATTGGCCCGCGTTGTTGCTCTTCTTGGCGTCCATCGCCTGGCGCACGCGCACGCCGGCTTCCATCAACTGCGGGGTCATGCGCGCTCCTTCACCTTCTTCACCAGGCCGATGATCCCTTGCGGCAAGAAGAGCGTGACCGCGATGAACAAGGCACCCAGAAAGTACAACCAGAATTCAGGGAAAGCCTGGGTGAACCAGCTCTTGGCGCCGTTGACGAAGAAGGCGCCGACGATGGGGCCGATCAGCGTGCCGCGCCCGCCCACTGCCGCCCAGATGGCGATCTCGATGCTGGCGGCCGGCGACATTTCGCCCGGGTTGATGATGCCCACTTGCGGCACATACAAGGCACCAGCCACACCACACATCACGGCCGAGATGACCCAGATCGTGAGCTTGTAGCGCAGCGGGTCATAGCCAGTGAACATGACGCGGCTCTCGGCGTCTCGAATGGCTTGCAACACGCGCCCGAACTTGCTGCTGACCAACCAGCGTGCCAGCAAGAAGCACCCGATCAGCGTGAGCCCGGTCAGCACGAAGAGCGCCATGCGCATGTTCGGCGTGGCAATCGTCATGCCGAGGATGCGCTTGAAATCGGTGAAACCGTTGTTGCCGCCGAAGCCGGTTTCGTTGCGGAAGAAGAGCAACATCGCCGCGTAGGTGAGCGCCTGCGTGATGATGGAAAAGTACACACCCTTGATGCGCGATCGAAAGGCGAAGAAGCCAAACACAAAGGCCAGCAGGCCAGGCACCAGCACCACCAGCGCAAGGGTGGCGATGAAGCTGTCGCTCAAAGCCCAGTGCCAGGGCAACTCTTTCCAGTCGAGGAAGACCATGAAGTCGGGCAGGTCCGACTGGTAGTTGCCGTCACGCCCGATCTGGCGCATGAGGTACATGCCCATCACATAGCCGCCTAGCGCGAAGAACACGCCATGGCCCAGGGACAAGATGCCGGTGTAGCCCCAGATCAAGTCCATGGCCAGCGCGCAGATGGCGTAGCACATGACCTTGGCCGTGAGGCTGATGGCGTAGTCGCTCAGGTGGAACGCGCTGCCAGCGGGCACCAGCAGGTTGAGCACCGGCGCGAGGATGAGCACGGCCGCCAGTGCGGCCATCACGCCCATCCAGGCTGTGGGGGTGAGCAGCCGAGTCATCGGAGCGACGGTCGGGACAGGCAACACCGCGCTCATGCTTCAGCACTCCGGCCCTTCATCGCAAAGATGCCCTGCGGCCTCTTCTGGATGAACACGACGATGAAGACGAGCACCATGATCTTGGCGAGCACGGCGCCTTGCCAGCCTTCGAGCAGCTTGTTGAGCACGCCCAAGCCGAGTGCGGCATACACGGTGCCGGCGAGTTGGCCCACACCGCCCAGCACCACCACCATGAACGAGTCGACGATGTAGCCTTGGCCCAAATCAGGCCCCACGTTGCCGACTTGCGAGAGCGCACAACCGGCCAAACCGGCAATGCCCGAGCCGAGCGCAAATGCATAGGTGTCGATGCGTGCGGTGTTGACGCCCACACAGGCCGCCATCTTGCGGTTTTGCGTGACACCGCGCACGAACAAACCGAGACGTGTGCGCGCAATCAGAAGCGACACACCAGCGAGCACGAGGATCGCAAACACCACGATCGCGATGCGGTTGAACGGCAGCGTGAGGTTGCTCAACACATCAACCCCGCCCGACAACCAGGCCGGGTTTTCCACCTGCACGTTTTGTGCGCCGAAGATCGAGCGCACCGCCTGCATCAACACCAGGCTGATGCCCCAGGTGGCGAGCAGCGTCTCCAGCGGGCGGCCATACAGCCAGCGGATCACGCTGCGCTCCAGCGCCGCGCCCACCAGCGCCGCAGCAAAAAACGACACCGGAATGGCAAGCAAGATGTAGTAATCAAACGCGCCCGGCAGGTAGGCCTTGAAGAGGTTTTGCACCACGTAGGTGGCGTAGGCGCCAATCATCATCAGCTCGCCGTGCGCCATGTTGATGACGCCCATCAGCCCGTAGGTGATGGCCAGGCCCAGCGCCACCAGCAACAAGATGCTGCCCAGGCTGACGCCGGTGAACATCACGCCCAGGTGCTCGCCCCAGGCCAGGCGTGACTCGACCGCCCTGAGGGCAATTTCGAGCTGACTGCGCACGTTGACGTCAGCCTCGCCGCCTTCGTCCGCGGGCTTCAGGCGCTCCAGCAGCAAGGTCTTGGTGGCAGGCGTGAGGCTGGCGGCCAGGGCACGCGCGGCTTCGAGGCGCTTGGCGATGTCGGTGGAAGACACCAACACCGCAGCGCGCACTTGAGACAACTGCGTCTTCAGCGACTCGTTGGTTTCCACCGCCAGTGCCTTTTCGATCAGCGGCAGGCGTGTTTCGTCGGCCTCTTCTTTCAAGGCCTTGATGGCGGCCCGGCGCTCGGCCAGGTCGGTGGAAAAAAGCCTCAGTGCAGCCAGCGAGCCTTCAATCTCGCGGCGCATCTGGTTGCTGTTGATCACGTCTTCAACGCCCTCGGGCAGCGCCGTCTCGGCGCCGGTGGCAGCGTCGAAGCTTTTGCCGTCACGCACCAGGAAGGCAGCGTTGGCGCTGAATTTCACCTCGTCGTCGAGCACGGCCTGAAGAAACTTCGCCAAACCCTCGTCGCCACGCGACAAAGAGCCGGCCAGGGCCGTGATGCGCTCTTCGTTTTCGCCCTTGACCAGGGCCAGCGCTTGCTCGCGCGTCAAGGCGTGGGCGCTCGCGACGGCGCTCAGAGCGCACAGCAGCAGCAAGCTTCTACGCACAACATTCATCCAGCGTGCAAGCATCACGAATCCATGTTCTTCAGGTTCCCATCGAACAACCGGGGTGCCACGCACCCCGGTTGTCTTCACTCACTCAGCGACCGGTGACGATCACTTCTTCATTTCGGGCTCATCCTTCTTCTTGTCGTTGCCTTCGATGTACGGGCTCCACGGCTTGGCCTTCACCGGGGCGGGGGTCTTCCACACCACGTTGAATTGGCCGTCGGCCTTGATCTCGCCGATGAACACCGGCTTGTGCAAGTGGTGGTTCTTCGCGTCCATGGTCGACACGAAACCGCCCGGTGCGGGGAAGGTCTGGCCGGCCATGGCGGCGATCACCTTGTCGGTGTCGGTGCTGCCGGCCTTCTTGACCGCTTGCGCCCACATGTGGATGCCGATGTACGTGGCTTCCATCGGGTCGTTGGTCAGCGGCTTGTCGGCGCCGGGCAACTTCTTGGCCTTGGCATAGGCAGCCCACTTGGCCTTGAACGCATCATTGGTCGGGTTCTTGATCGACATGAAGTAGTTCCAGGCGGCCAGGTGGCCCACCAGCGGCTTGGTGTCGACACCGCGCAGCTCTTCTTCACCCACCGAGAAAGCCACCACCGGCACGTCGGTTGCCTTCAGGCCCTGGTTGCCCAGTTCCTTGTAGAAGGGCACGTTGGAGTCACCGTTGATGGTGGAGATGACGGCGGTCTTGCCGCCGGCGGAAAACTTCTTCACGTCAGCGACGATGGTCTGGTAATCGCTGTGGCCGAAGGGGGTGTACTTCTCGTCGATGTCGCTGTCTTTCACGCCCTTGCTCTTCAAGAAGGCGCGCAAGATCTTGTTGGTGGTGCGCGGGTACACGTAGTCGGTGCCCAGCAACACAAAGCGCTTGGCGCCGCCACCGGCCTTGCTCATCAGGTATTCAACCGCCGGAATGGCTTGCTGGTTGGGCGCAGCGCCGGTATAGAACACGTTATTGCTGAGTTCTTCGCCTTCGTACTGCACTGGGTAGAACAGCAGGCCGTTGAGTTCTTCAACCACCGGCAGCACCGACTTGCGCGACACGCTGGTCCAGCAGCCGAACATCACGGCCACCTTGTCTTGCGAGATGAGCTGCTTGGCCTTTTCGGCAAACAGCGGCCAGTTGGAGGCCGGGTCGACGACCACGGGCTCGAGCTTCTTGCCGAGCACGCCACCCTTGGCGTTGATCTCGTCAATGGTCATCAGCGCCACGTCTTTCAGCACGGTTTCCGAAATCGCCATCGTGCCCGACAGCGAGTGCAGGACGCCGACCTTGATGGTCTGGGCCTGGGCGAACACGGGCAGGCCGATGGCGGCCACGCCCAGCGCCACGGCGCTGAGAGACTTCGCAAAAGTGCGACGGGTGTTTTTCATGAACGAACGCTCCTGGGGTGTTTGGGACAGTCTGTCGCCTCATGTGAGGTCAGTGAGGCGAACAAACGCAGGTTACGTAGCACCCCCGGTTCGGCCAATACGCCAGAAGGCGTAGAGGCCATAGGGTCACTCGCGTCGTGCCAGGGCCTCGGCCGCTGCAACGATCTGCACCATCAACCCGGCCGGGTCGAAGCCCTGGTGCTTGAGCGCCATGGCCCGCGCGGCGAGCGTGTGCTCGCCATTCGGTGCGCTCAGTTCGGCGAGCAGCGAACCATAGTCAACCGGCTGCGCGCGCGAAGCGGCGTTGATGCCCGCGCCGCAGCGCTCTGTCTGGCGTGCCATCAAAAACTGCTCCGACTGCGTGGACAGCAGCAGACAGGGCACGCCGGCTCGCAGGGCTTGCGCCACCGTGGCCTGGCCGGCGTGGCACACCACCACGGCGCAATCGGCCATCACCTGCTGCAGATCGATTGGCTGCTCGCTGAAATGAATGTGGGGCGACACGAACGTGGCCGCCTTCGACTGCGCCCGATCCGGAAAGAAGCACACGGTGGCCAGGCCCCGCTGGTGCAGCGCTCGCAGCACCTCGGCATGGTCGGGGTGCGACGCGCGCAGGTAGGCAAACACACGCGGCCCCGGGGTGGCGGGCCAGTGCGGCGCCACGCCGGGTTGAAACTCGCAGTCAGGGCCCAGGTACTCGGAATCGGCACGGCCTGCACCCGCGTAGTGGTCCAGCTCGGGCCAGGTGCGCAGCCAGGTTTGTTCGGGGTAGAACAGGTCGCACAGCTGAGGCAACGCAGCCCTGCCCTGCGCCAGCAGCACGCCATTCACATGCGCCAGCACAAGCGCGTCGGATTCAGCGGCGTGAGACGGGGACACCGCGGCCCAGTCGCGAAAGACGGGCAGCGGGGACTGGCGCGGTGGAATGCTGAAACCGTGCCCCACGTGCAGCGCAGGACGCCCCACCAGCCGGGCCGCCAGCAGCGCCGTGGGTGCGTGGTCAGCCAACACCAGATCGCAGCCCGTGAGCTCGATCAGTTGCACCCAGGCGCTGGCCAGGCCGCTGAGCGACTGCGGCGTGTCGTAGCCACAGGTGAGCAGCACATCGGCCAGGCTCCAGGCGACGCGTGGCGTGCCGTCGAGCCGCAGCGGGGCCTGCAGCGTGGGGCCCAGCTCCGGCCCCAACAGACCACGCGTGCTGACCACGTCGCGCAGGGCAAAGCTCACCTGGTGGCCGCGGGCTTTCAGCGCCAGGGCAATGGAGCGCAACCGCGTCGCATGCCCCAGGTTCGCGCCCAGCTCCCATGCCAGCAGGACGTGCGCCATGCCGTTTGCGCAGCTATGCCTCAGAGCTCGAAGCGCAGGCCGAGCACGATGCGCCGCGCACGGTAACCCTGTTGGGCCACCGTCGACTCCCAGTCGGCAAACCAGCTCGCGCCGCCCTGGTTGACGCCAGCCACACCCACGGCCACCGCCCCATAGTTGCGGTCGATTTCAGCGGCGCCCGACTCGAACACCGGCGTGTTGTCGATCAGCAAGGTGGCGTTGGCCTGCTCTGACGTGCTGTCTTTGCGGCGCGTCAGTTCAACACGCAGGTGTGGCAACACGAGGCCCCACGACACCGGGATGCTGAACTGCGTTTGTGCGCCCACATTCAAGGTGTTCGAGCGAATGCGGTGCGCGCTCACCGAGAGGGCCGAGTCGCTGCCGGTTTCGTCAAACCCGTCGACGCGGGAGATGACATGGTCCCACCGGACATAGGGGCCGATGGACCAGGGCCCGCTGACAAAGTCACGCCCACCCGAGACGCTGACCCCCCAACCGCGGCCGCGGGGTGAGCCGTAAGAGAGCACGCCGGTGCCGTCGTCGCGCGTCAGGTCGAATCGATTCGCTTCATGGCTCAGCGTGGCGCTGAGGTAGGTGGTCTGCGTCGGGCTCCAGCTGGCGTAGGCCGTGGCCTGGTTGCCGCGGCTGCGCTGCTGGCTGGCCGAGCCGTCGAAGCTGACGCGCGAGCGCGAAGCGCCCACGTTGGCACCCATCGCCCAGTCGTCGTTGAGCCGGTAGTCGGCGCCAACCGACAGCATGTTGGTGCGCGAGGTCAATTCAGATTGCCCTGCGGCTGCGGCCTGGCGCAGGTAGTCACCCAGGCCGGTGACGTAAAAGCCGAGCCGGTTGTTGCGGCCTGAGTCGGCCTCGCCCTTGGGCGCCGTGGGCAGGGGCACACCTTGCACATCGAATCGTGGGCCGGTGCGCCCGGCACGCAGCAGGCGCAAGCGCGCATCGGCCTGGCTCAAGTGACGGCGCATGTGCTCGGTCTGCAACGTGGTGAGCGCTGTCGC
>JBBRFR010000084.1:0-12272 GCA_038241485.1 Burkholderiales bacterium | reverse complement strand
GACGCGCTCCGAGGACGGCATGTCGCTGTTCGACGAGGCCGGTCACGTCCAGGTGCCGGCGCAGGCGCGCGAGGTGTTCGACGTCACGGGGGCCGGCGACACCGTCATCGCGACGCTGGCTGCGATGCTCGCCTGCGGCCTGGATCTGCGCGAAGCGATGCCGATCGCGAACCGCGCCGGCGGCATCGTGGTCGGCAAGTTCGGCACCGCGACGGTCGATCACGCGGAGCTCTTCGGGTGAAAATCGAGAGATGAGCATTCGACCGCCATTCGGCCGCCGCAAGGCCAAGCTGCCCGCCCTCCGTTTCATTTCGAGGCCTGCACGATGAGGGTCGTCGTCACCGGTGCGGCCGGCATGATCGGCAGCAATCTCGTCCACGGCCTCAATGCGATCGACATCGACGACGTGGTCGCGGTCGACGACCTGACCGACGGCCCCAAGTACCGCAACCTGCTCGGCGCTCGCATCAGCGACTACTTCGACAAAACCGAGTTCTACACCCGTTTTGCGCGTGGCGACTTCGGCCACATCGACGCCGTGCTGCACCAGGGCGCCTGCTCCGACACCATGGAGCACAACGGGCGCTACATGCTCGACACCAACTACCGGTGCTCCAAAGACTTGCTCGACGCTGCCCAAGCGCAAGGCACGCGGCTCTTGTACGCCTCGTCGGCCGCCACCTACGGCGGCAGCGACACCTTCCGCGAAGACCCCGCCTTTGAGCACCCGCTCAATGTTTACGGCTACTCCAAGCTGCTTTTCGACAACGTGGTGCGGCGCATGCTGCCGACCGCCTCGTCACAGGTGGCCGGCTTTCGCTACTTCAACGTCTACGGCCCGCGCGAGCAGCACAAGGGCCGCATGGCCTCGGTGGCGTTTCACAACTTCAACCAGTTTCGAGACACTGGCAAGGTGAAGTTGTTCGGTGCATACGGTGGGTATGCGCAGGGCGAACAAATGCGCGACTTCATCTCGGTTGACGACGTGGTCGCCGTGAACCTCTGGTTCTTGCAGCACCCCGATAAAAGCGGCCTCTTCAACCTGGGCACCGGCCGGGCGCAACCGTTTAACGACGTGGCCGTGGCGGTAGTCAACGCGTGTCGTGGGTTGAAAGGACAGCCCCCCTTGCCACTCACCGAGTTGGTGAAACAAGGCCTGATCGAATACTTTGATTTCCCCGAGGCCCTGGTCGGCAAGTACCAGTGTTACACGCAGGCCGACATGAGCGGGCTGGCCTCCGCCGGCTGCGAACATCGCTTCGCCGATGTGGCCACCGGCGTGGCGCGCTACGTCGAGTGGATGGGTCGGCAAAAGGCCTGATCACACCAAAGAAGGCCCCCTGTTCGGCGGCCTCCCTCAAGGGGGCTGGCAAGGTGGATGTCCCTGGCTAAAGTGCGTTCCGGGGTGTGGATAGGCCACACCTCATCACAACACACCCAAGGGAGTTCACCATGTTCAAGAAGCTGCTGTGCGTGCTCGTCATGCTGTTTGCAACCGCCACCGCGTGGGCCGCGGTTGACGTCAACAAGGCCGACCAGGCTGCGCTCGAATCGGTCAAGGGCATCGGCACCAAGGTGTCGGCACGCATCCTCGACGAGCGCAAGAAGGGCCAGTTCAAGGACTGGGCCGACCTGATGGGCCGCGTTAAAGGCATCAAGGAAGGCGCTGCCACCAAGCTCTCGAAAGAAGGCCTGACGGTCAATGGCACGAGCTTCGAAGCCGGCGCACCCGCCGCCAAGACCCCGGCCAAGAAAGAAGACAAGAAGAGTGCCGAGAAGAAGTAAGCCACGCGCTTCGCTTCACTCCAAGACGACCTGCCGCGCGCCACGCGCCGCAGGTCGTTTGTCATCCCAGCTCGGTGGTGTGGAAATCGCTGTCGGGCACCGGGCCACGTCGCTCCGAGCGACGCTCCCAGCCAAAAAAGCCCGTCACCTCATCGCGCCGCGCCATGGTGTCAGACACCCCCAGCGCCACCAGCTCGCGGGTGTAGGCCGACTCAAACAACAGGTAGCTGGCGAGCGCCGCACCGCGCGTGTCGGTGCCCTTGCCCGTCACACCCACACCGCGCAACAAGGCGCGTATGGGCGTAGGCAGGCTGTTCACGTGTTTGGCGGCAATGTCATCGAGGCGCTGCGAGGGCGCGATCACCAGCACCTCGATCGGTCGCAGGCTGGTGTTGGCCAGCGCCTCGGGCGGCAGCAGCGCGAGCGTGTTGTTGATGCGCTGCAGGCGTTCAACGTCCACCGCCAGCGCATCCAGAAAGATGTTCGACAAAGCATGGCCCGCGATCTGTGCAAAGTTGGGGTACGAGCCACTGACCTTGCGGCGCCCCGGGGGCTCGTGCATGCGACCCGCGCCGACCACGAGGATGCGGCGTGCGCCGAGGTGCACCGCCGGCGAGATGGGCGCCGATTGACGCATGGAACCGTCGCCAAAAAACTCGGCAACGCCATCGAAGTCCAGCGGCACGGCCGGGAACACAAAGGGAATCGCCGCCGATGCCAGCAGATGAGGCACCGTGATCGGCGTGCGCACCGCCACCCGTTGTGAGCGGTTCCAGGGGGCAAACTCTTTGAGCGAGTCGTAGAAGGTCACGTGGGTGCCCGAGCTGTAGCTCGACGCGGTGACCGCGAGTGCCTGCAAGTGGCCCGCCTCCATCACGCCGCGCAGGCGATCGACCGACACCATCTTGTTCAGCAACTCTTCAAGCGGTGAGTTGTCGAGCAAGGAGCGCAGCCGCGCACGTCGCCACCGGGCGATCACCCAGCCGAGCGACATCATCGTGAGCCAGCGTGCGCCGGTGCGGATGACACCGATGGTGTCGCTGCGGTATACCTGCTCGGCGTGAAAGTTTTCCCACACGTCGGCCACCGCGGCCACCGCAGCGTCGAAGTCGTCGCAGTGGCTGGCCAAGGCCGCCGCGTTGATGGCGCCGGCCGAGGTGCCGGTGATCACCGGGAAGGGGTTGCTGCGGTCCCAGGGTGCGGCGTCACGCCGAATCTTGGCCACCGCCTTCAGCACCCCCACCTGGTAGGCGGCGCGCGCTCCGCCGCCGGTGAGGATCAGCCCTGTCGTCGGAGTGGTTCTTGGCATGCTCGCCAGTGTAGGCAGCGCGCGCGCATGCGCGGATCAGGGCCAGCCCTTGACCGTGGCTGCCGCGCCACCCCAGGTTTCAGCGGTCGCGCCCGCCGCCGTGGTGATGTTTGCGGTCGTGGTGACGATCGTGATGGCGGTGGTCATAGCGGTCGCGGTGGTCATGACGATCACGGTACCCGCCCCAGTGATCATGATGGCGGTGATGGCTCGGGTGGTAGTGGCGCTGGTACCAGTCTTCGCGCACAAAGTACACCGGCTGGCCGCAGGCGTTATAGCGACCGCAGTGTTTGCGCCAGTTGCGCGAATGGCCTGGCGGCACATGCAAATAAATAGGCTCAGGCGCATGTACCACCACCGGCCCGGGCACGATGACCACCGGCTGTGGATACATCAGCACCGGGGGCACCGGGGCGTGGCCAATGTCAATGCGGCCATACAAGCCGGGTTGATTGACGCTGACCGAAACCCCAACTTGGGGGTTGGCCACGGCCGAGAAGGTGGTGGCAGCCAGGGCCATCAGCAGAAACAACTTGTTCATGGGTACCTCCGTTGAGTGCTGCGGTATTCGCTTTCGCATTTGCATGCGACACCACCACAACGGCTGAGGTTCAACTCAGGCTGACCCGAACCCGTGACTATTCGTAAACCACACGCGCCTTGCCGTGGCTGCCTTCGCGCCAGCGGGCCAGTGCGGCGTCGGTCGGGAAGAAGCGGCCTTCGTCGCCCAGGTCGAGCTCGCCGCTTGCCGCGTCACGCTGCAACACCAGGCGCACACCCAAGCCCTGGGCCACCGGGCCTTGCTCTGTCGTGACCTTGCGGCTCGGGAATTCGCGCAACACCTCGGCCACCGGCGGCACGCTGCCGTTCACTTCCACGCGCAAATACTTGCCGAAGCGGCAGCGCGCGGTGGCCAGGTCCCACACCTGCTGGATGTTGAAGCGCATGCCGCCCGAGAAGCGGTCGGGCTGCACCTTGCCCAGCGCAACGATCAGCTCGTCGTCTTTCAGCAGCTCCTTGTTGGCATTGAGCAAATCTTCATTGACGACCGACTCGATGTACTCGCTCTTGTCGTCGAGCTTGAAAATGGCCACACGCCCACGCTGACCGTTGATGACGCGCAGGTCGCCCACGATGCCCACCAGGATCTGCGGCTCGCGCGAGTCGATGAGGTCGGCTATTTTTCGCTTGGCAAATTGGCGCACTTCGCCTTCGCTTTGGTCAAACAAGTGGCCCGAGAGGTAAAAGCCCAGCGCCACCTTTTCAAGCGTCAGGCGTTCCTTGATGCTCCACGGCTCGGCGTGAACCAGCTCCGGCTCTTGTGTCGAGGCCGCATGCGAGTCGCCAAAGTCGAACAGACCGCCTTGGTCGGCGTGTGCTGCCTGGGTGTCGGCGTAATCGAAACCCAGCCCGATGCTTGCCACCATCATTGAGCGCTCGGCGTGCAGCAGATCGAAGGCGCCGGCTTTGATCAGCGCCTCGACCGTGCGCTTGTTGATGCGGCTGCGGTCAACACGCGCACAGAAGTCAAACAAGCTCTTGAACGGCCCGCCCTCGGTGCGCGCCGCGACGATAGCCTCGATGGCGCTTTGCCCCGTGCCCTTGACGGCCCCCAGGCCGTAGCGCACGACCTTGTCGCTGACAGGATCAAAACGGTGGGTGCCAGTGTTGATATTGGGCGGCTCGAACGTGAGGCCGAGCGCCACCGCATCGTCGTGAAAGATCTTGAGCTTGTCGGTGTCGTCGAGCGCCACGCTCATGTTGGCCGCGGTGAACTCAGCCGGGTAGTGCACCTTGAGGTAGGCCGTGTGATAGGCCAGCAGCGCGTAGGCGGCGGCGTGCGACTTGTTGAAGCCGTAGCCCGCAAACTTCTCCATCAAGTCGAAGATCTCGTTGGCCAGCGGCTCGGCGATGTTGTTCTTGGCCGCGCCTTCGGCAAAGGTGGCGCGGTGGGCCACCATCTCCTCGAGCTTCTTCTTGCCCATGGCCCGGCGCAAGAGGTCGGCGCCGCCGAGCGAGTAGCCGCCCAGGCGCTGCGCCACCTGCATCACCTGCTCTTGATACACCATGATCCCGTAGGTTTCTTCCAGCACCTCTTTCATCAAAGGGTGCGGGTAGTCGACCGGCTCCTTGCCGTGCTTGCGCAGGCAAAAGCTCGGGATCAGGTCCATCGGGCCTGGACGGTACAGAGCCACCAGCGCAATGATGTCCTCGAACACGCTCGGCTTGGCCTCTTTCAGCATGCGCTGCATGCCCGAGCTTTCAAGCTGGAACACCGCCACGGTCTTGCCTTCGCTCATCAATCGATAAGCGGCTCGGTCATCGAGCGGAATGTCTTCGAGCCGGAACCCGCGCCGCTCGGCGTGGCGCGCGCGAATGAACTCCTTGGCCATTTCCAGAATGGTCAGTGTGGCCAAGCCCAAGAAGTCAAACTTCACGAGGCCAATGGCTTCGACGTCGTCCTTGTCGAATTGGCTCACCGCGCTGTCGCTGCCCGGCTGCATGTAGAGCGGGCAGAAGTCGGTGATCTTGCCGGGCGCGATCAGCACGCCACCCGCATGCATGCCGATGTTGCGCACCATGCCTTCGACACGCTCGGCCAGGGCCAGCAGCTCAGCCACTTCTTCTTCGTTTTTTTCACGCTGCTCGATCTCGGGCGCTTCGGTGCGCGCGTAGATCAGGCCGGGGTCGGGTTTGTCGCCGGGGCGGGCGAGTGTCACCGTCTTGCCGGGTGGTGCGGGCACCAGCTTGGCGATGCTGTCGACATGGCCGTAGCCCATGCCGAGCACACGGCCCACGTCGCGCAGTGCGGCCTTGGCGGCCATGGTGCCGAAGGTGGCGATCTGGCTCACGGCGTCACGGCCGTATTTGTCTTTCACGTAGTCGATGACCCGGTCGCGGTTGCCTTGGCAGAAGTCGATGTCGAAGTCAGGCATCGACACGCGGTCGGGGTTCAGGAAGCGCTCGAACAGCAGGTTGTAGCGCAGCGGGTCGAGGTCGGTGATCTTGAGCGAATAGGCCACCAGCGAGCCGGCACCCGAGCCGCGGCCCGGGCCGACCGGGCAGCCGTTGTTCTTGGCCCAGATGATGAAGTCGGCCACGATCAGGAAGTAGCCCGGGAAGCCCATCTTCAAGATGGTCGTGATCTCGAACTCCAGGCGATCCACGTAGCGTTGGTGTTGTTTGGCGCGCTCGGCTGCGTCGGGGTAGAGCTGAAGCATCCGCTCTTTCAGGCCCTCGTGCGACGCATGTCGGAAGTAGGCCTCGGGCGCCATGCGTTCGCCGTTGACTTCGGGTGTGGGGAAGTCGGGCAGCTGCGGCTTGCCGAGCACGAGCGACAGGCTGCAACGCTTGGCGATCTCCACCGTGTTGCGCAGGGCGCTGGGCAAGTCAGCGAACAGCGCCTCCATCTGCGCTTGTGTCTTGAAGTACTGCTCGCGCGAGAAGCGTTTCACGCGTCTCGGGTTGGTCAGCGTCTCACCTTCGGCAATGCAGGTGCGCGCCTCGTGCGCCTCAAAGTCTTCGGGGGTCTGGAACTGCACCGGGTGCGTGGCCACCACCGGCAGTTTCATCTGCGCCGCCAGCGGCACGGCGGCGCGCACGTGGGCTTCATTGCTGGGCAGGCCGGCGCGCTGCAGCTCGATGTAGAAGCGCTGCGGGAAGGTTTGCGCCAAGCGCGTGGCCACGGCCTGCGCACGCTGCGTGTCTTGCGCCATCAAGGCCTGGCCGATGGCGCCGAGCTCGGCGCCTGAGAGTGCAATCAAACCTTCGTTCAAAGCCGCGAGCCACTCCCACTTGAGCCAGGCTTGGCCGCGTGCGTTGGGGTCGAGCCAGCCGCGCGAGATCAACTCGCACAGGTTGAGGTAGCCTTTTTTGCTTTGCACCAGCAGCACCAGGCGGCTGGGTTGTTTGTCGCCTTCCGTGGGCTCCAACCACACGTCAGCGCCGATGATGGGCTTGACACCCTTCTTGCGCGCGGCGCTGTAAAACTTGACCGCGCCAAAGAGGTTAGACAAATCGGTGATGGCCAGCGCGGCCTGGCCGTCTGCTGCGGCGGCACCCATCAGTTCGTCGATCCGCAGGGTGCCGTCGACAACGGAAAACTCGGTGTGGGTGCGCAAGTGAATGAAGGCCATCAGAGCATTTTAGGGACGCATGGCCTCCGTAGAATCGCGCACGTGAAACCAATTTTGAACATCTCGGGTTATCGGTTTGTGCCTCTGACGGACACGCTCGCCCTGCGCGAGAGCATTCGCTCACAAGCCGCTGGCTTGGCCTTGAAAGGCACGGTGTTGCTGGCCGAAGAAGGCATCAACCTCTTTCTTGCTGGTGAGCCGGGCCCCGTGCGCGCCTTGGTGGCCTGGTTGCATGAAGACACACGCTTCGCGGCGCTGGCGCCCAAAGAAAGCTGGTCTGACAGCGTGCCCTTCGGCAAGCTGCTGGTGAAGGTGAAACGCGAAATCATCCGCATGAACCACCCCACCGTGCGGCCCGAGGTGGGCCGCGCACCGGCGGTCGACGCCAAGACACTCGCGCGCTGGCTCGATGCCGGCCACGACGACGACGGCCGACCCGTGGTGACGCTCGACACCCGCAACAGCTTCGAGATCGGCCATGGCCGCTTTCACAACGCCATCGACTGGCACATCGACAAGTTCAGCGAGTTCCCCGCCCATGTGCTCACCCACAAAGACGAACTGCGTGGCAAACGTGTGGTGAGCTACTGCACCGGCGGCATACGCTGCGAGAAGGCGGCGATCTTCATGGCCGAGGCCGGCATCGAGCATGTGGTGCAGCTTGACGGCGGCATCCTCAGGTACTTTGAAGAAGTCGGCGGTCAGCACTTTGATGGTGACTGCTTTGTGTTCGACGAACGTGAGACGCTCGATGCGTCTCTTCGGCCCCAGGATGTACGCCCTCAGGAGTTGAGTATCTCCAGCACGTCGGACTGAAACTCACGCTGGTAGAGGATGTAGATCACCCCGGCCGTCGCCAGCACAAAGATCAGCGGCGAGAAGAACCAACCTATGGCGGCGAACGACAGGTAGTAGGCGCGCAGCCCGTCGTTGAACGTCTCGGCGGCCATGCCGACCACCCGCCCCGCCTTTTTGGCAAATGCCTGGCGCTGCGCTTCGCCAGCGGCCCCGTTCGCCTCAAGCTGCTTGGCCTCGGGCGCCGCACCGATCAGCAAGGCGCCGAAGGTGTATTGCCGCATCGACCAGGTGAAGCGAAAGAACGCGTACACAAAAACCACCAGCAGCAGCACCAGCTTCAGGTCGAAGATCAGCACCGAGGTTCGAGCGGCAAACGGGATCTCGCGCACCAGGTCGCTCGCCTTGTCGCTGGCACTCAGCACGGCCAGCAAGCCGCCGATGATCAGGATGGTGGTGGAGGCAAAAAACGACGGGCTGGTAGAGAGGTTTTGCACCACCACCCCGTCGAGCACGCGCACCTCGCGGTAGGTGGTTTGCAGCATCCACTCGCGGCGAATGCGGTTGGTGCTGGCGAGGATCGACGGCTTGGTCTGCGCCCGGTTGCGCGCAAACCAGGCATAGCCACTCCAGGCCGCAAAAAAGGCCGCGAGTGCGGCCCAGTCCGTCCACGGCAGGATGCTGATGAGCTTCAACACAGTGTCCATGCGGCGCACTGTAGCAAGCTGCCTCAGCCGCCGCGCAAGGCACCTGCGCAGCGAACCACGGCCTGCACCACGCGCTGCACCGACTGGCGCTGTTTGTCGTCGACCAGCTGGCCACTCGCAGCATCAAACGCCTTGTGCGCCTGGCCCAGCGCAAACTGCTCCGGCACCACCAGCATGCCGATCGCCATCTGCAAAAACTGGCGCAGGTAGTTCAGACTGCGTAGGCCGCCCAGCGCGCCCGGCGACGCACTCATCACACCCGCCACCCGGTTGGCGGTGGCCTCCAGCCCGCTGGGCAGGCCGTCACCAGCCGGCACCCGAGACAACCAATCGAAGGCATTGATCAAGAGCGGCGGCGTGAACCCGTTGTACTCGGGTGTAGAGATCACCACCGCATCGGTCTGCGCCATCAAGCGCCGCAGTTCGAGCGCACCGGCGGGCATGCCGGCGGCCTCGATGTCAGCGTCGTAGACCGGCAGGCCCAGCTCGCGCAAATCGAGCTGCGTGACCTGTGCGCCCGCCGCGCCGAGCAGACCCGCCGCCACACCCGCCAGTTGGCGGTTGAACGACCCAGTGCGGGCGCTGCCCGACATCACCAACACGCGAACAGGGTTCATGGCGAGTTCCTCAAGTGGTTCAAGGTTCGAGATCGAAGACGATCACTTCGGCCTCGCGCCCGTGGTCAAGCCGCAGTGTGCTCTCGTTGTCGAGCAGCACCGCATCACCCGCCGCAGCCTCCTGGCCGTTGACACGGATCGCACCGCGGGCCACATGCACGTAGGTGTTGCGCTGGGCGCTGAGCGGCAGCTCGGCGGCCTCGTCGCCGTCAAACAAACCTGCGTACAGCGCCGCATCGGCATGAATCGTCACCGAGCCGTCACGCCCATCGGGGCTCGCCACCAGAGCCAAGCGGCCGCGCTTTTGCGCGACGTCGAAATGCTTCTGCTCGTAGCCAGGCACGATGCCGCGCTCGTTGGGCATGATCCATATCTGCAGGAAGTGCGTTGTCTGGTTGGCTGCATGGTTGAACTCGCTGTGCTGGATGCCACGGCCCGCGCTCATGCGCTGCACGTCGCCGGGCACGATCTGTGCGCCGTTGCCCATGCTGTCTTTGTGGCCCAACGCGCCTTCGAGCACATACGACACGATCTCCATGTCACGGTGGCTATGTGTGCCGAAGCCGGTGCCAGGAGCGATGCGGTCTTCGTTGATGACACGCAGGTTGCCCACGCCCATGCGCTCGGGGTGGTAGTAATCGGCGAACGAAAAACTGTGAAACGACTTGAGCCAGCCGTGGTCAGCATGACCGCGCTCTGACGATCTACGAACGGTGATCATGGTGCGTCCTTCCTTTCTGAGCCCTGAATTTAGGCCTGCTCACACACACCATCAGCCCCTGCAGCTTGAAGCATCCGTTCAAATAAGATGAACCCGCCACGCCGCCCTGGACACCCTCGATGATCACTGCCCGCAATGTGCTGACCCCCGAAGCCCTGGCGATGATGGACGTCATTGCCCGCACCGGCAGCTTCGCCGCGGCGGCGCGCGAGCTGGGCAAGGTGCCATCGGCCCTCACCTACAACGTGCGCCAGCTCGAAGACGCGCTCGATGTGCTGCTGTTCGACCGCCGCTCGCGCCAGGCCAAGCTCACCGCGGCCGGTGACGAGCTGCTCAACGAAGGCCGGCGCTTGCTGGAGCAGGTGGACGCGGTGGCCAGCCGCGTCAAGCGTGTGGGCACCGGCTGGGAAACCCAGCTCACCGTGGCGGTCGACGGTGCCCTCTCCCGGGTGACGGTCTTCGAGATCTGCGAGGCCTTCTACGCCCTCAAGGCCGAAAGCGGGGACGACCCCGGGCGCAGCGGCCCGGGCACCCGGCTGCGGCTGCGCACCGAGACCCTGGCCGGCACCTGGGAGGCACTGGTCAGCGGCCAGGCCGATCTGGCGATCGGGGTGAGCAGCGACCAGTCGCCGCCGGCAGGCATCCAGGTGCAGCCGTTGGGGGTGATGCCGTTTGTGTTTGCGGTGGCCCCACACCACCCGCTCGCTGCGGCCACACAAGCGATCACCGACGCCGAGCTGATGCGCCACCGCGCCATTGCGGTGGCCGACTCGGCGCAGCGGCTCACGCCACTCACCGTCAACCTGCTGCCGGGGCAAGACGTGCTCACGGTGTCGACCATGCCGGCCAAGATTGAAGCACTGCTGCGTTGCATGGGCTGCGGCTTCGTCCCCGAGCCCATGGTGCGCGAACACATTGCCGCCGGTCACCTGGTGGCCAAGGCGGTGCAGCGCCCGCCGCTGAACGCGCGCCTGGGCTACGCATGGCGCGGTGAACCCACCGGCAAGACCAGCCGCAAGCCACAGCAAGGCCTGGCACTGCGCTGGTGGCTCAACCAGTTGGAGAGCGCCGCCACCCGCAAGGCCCTGCTGGAGCGGCACAGCGAGCGGCTGCCATCGGGTGGTGCCTGAATGTCATCACGCTACCGAGGCCGTTTTGCGCCCTCGCCTACCGGGCCCCTGCATGCGGGCTCGCTGGTGGCTGCACTGGCGAGCTGGCTCGATGCCCAAGCCCACGGTGGCGCATGGCTGGTGCGCATCGAAGACGTCGACACACCGCGCTGCGTGGCCGGTGCTGACGAGCTGATGCTTTCGCAGCTCGCCGCCTGCGGGCTGCACCCCGATGAGCCGCCGGTGTGGCAATCGCAGCGCACGCCGCTGTATCAAGTGGCACTTGACCAACTGCTGAACGATGGGCGCGCCTACCCCTGCGGCTGCTCGCGCAGCGACATCGCGCAGGCACTGGCCGCTTCAGGCCGCAGCAAGCCACGGCATGGCGAGCTCGTCTACCCCGGCACCTGCCGCAACGGTTTGCGTGGCAAGCCGGCGCGCGCGATGCGTTTGCGCTGCGATGAGACCATCGCCTGGCATGACCGGCGCTTCGGGCCTCAGCTGCAACACGTGGCCGACACCGTGGGCGACTTTGTGCTCAAACGCGCCGACGCCCTGTGGGCCTACCAGCTCGCCGTGGTGGTCGACGACGCCAACCAAGGCATCACCGATGTGGTGCGCGGTGAAGACTTGGCCGATAACACCGCACGGCAAATCCTGCTGCAGCGCTCGCTCGGCCTGCCCACGCCCCGCTACCTGCACACACCCCTGGTGCTAAACGATCTGGGCGAAAAGCTTTCGAAACAAAACGGAGCGCAGGCCCTTGACTTGCTTGTCCCCCTGGCCGCACTGCGTGAAGCCGGGCGCATGTTGAGGCTGCCAACCTTTGACGCACCCACGACCACCACCTGGCTTGCGCACGCCGTGCTCGCGTGGCGCGCCGAGTGGGGGCCGGTGCCTTAGCATCACGACCTTTCAACCCAGGACAAAAAGCCATGCAAACCACCGCCTCCGGCCTGCAATACGAAGACACCACCCCCGGCACCGGCGCCGAAGCCCAGGCCGGCCAGCACGTGACGGTGCACTACACCGGCTGGCTCTACAACGCAGGCGTCAAGGGCGCCAAGTTCGACAGCAGCAAAGACCGCGGCGA
>JBBRFR010000083.1:0-12318 GCA_038241485.1 Burkholderiales bacterium | reverse complement strand
TGGTGCATGGCACATCGGCAGGCTTGGTCGAATTCACGCGCACGCCGATCCAGCTCATTGACATGGTGACTCTCGGTGACCGGGTTCTCCTGGCAACCGGCGATGGCGTGGCCGAGCTCTTCGGCAAAGACGTGCGCATGATCAAGAACAACTTCCTCACTGCAACGGCCTGGCCGGGTCGAGGCCGCGTGTTCTTCATAGAGCCGGCCCAAACCGTGCCGAGCTTCGTCGAGCACGACCCGCAAAATGCCGAGCGCCCTTGGACGCGCCGCAAATACTGAAGAACCCACTTTGAGCCGAGCTGCCGTGCCCAACGCATTAGCCACCGTCCATACCCTGCGCCGCGCCAGTGCGCAGATCACCATGCGGCAGACAGCGTTGCTGTGCGTCAAAGGGTCCTTGTCCGCCCACGAAACGGCGCTCGCGGGCTGGTGGCAATGGTGGCGTGCAACGCCGCAGGGGCGCAGCCTGGCCTGCTGGCGAAGCGGAGCGTCAACAGCGTGGCAATCGCTCATGGCAGGCGAAGGCGAGCGCGACTTTGCAGCCCTTCTCGCGCCGCCACGCAGCGAGGGTGCCCCTCGCTGGCTGGAGTTTGCAGACCGGCCAGACGCCGCAAGCGAAGGCTCATCAACCGAGCTGATGCTCTACGACTTGCCCGACGTGATGGGCATGCAGCGCGCCAGCATGATCCTGATGCGCCTGCCTGATGATGCCGCTCCCGCCACATTCACTCAACTCGGAGAAGCCAGCCTGCAGCGGCTTCCCATCTGGTGGGGCACAGCCGGTTATGCGTTTCACAAGGTTTCTGGCCGTCCCGATATCGCCGCTCGCCAAATCACTGCACTGGCCCACCGCTACTGGGGCGTTCAACTCCTGGACACCACGGCCCTGCAATGGGACGCGCTGCATGGAATGCCGGGCGTGAACTGGCTAAGCTGGATCGGGCCGGCGTTTGCAGAGCAGCAAGGCAGCTCGATCAAGGCGCTGGCGAATGCAGCCACCGGCTACACCCACCAGTCGGTCTTTCACCGGCTCACCGCACATGGCCTGTCCATTGCAGCAGGCCCGCAGCCTCACAAGGGCGACATGAATCTGGCCGAAGACCTGGGCACGCTGGCTTGCATCGCCGACCTCTTGACCCCTCTCATTCAAGCCGAACTGACCCCCTCGGCGGGCCCGCTGTCCCGCCCAGAGGTGCTCGACGCATGGCTACATCGGTTCACTGCCCAGCGCCAATGGCTCGAAGCCGACACCGCCGACAACTGACCAACGCAAGGACCCGATGCCACACCTCGATGCACGCTTAGTCTTCTCGGTTCTCGGGCCGCTGTTTCTGCTTCTGGGCGCTTGGCGCTATTTGGGTGCCGGCGCACTGGTGCCCCAAGCCAAAACCTGGCTCATCATCGGCAGCATCTTCAGCGCCGTCGCCGCGTGGCTGTGGTTCGGTCACTCGCGGTAGACGCGAAACCCCATGCTGCTGCCTTGCAGGCTTGGCTCAGCCGCCAGCAAGGCGCTCGGGTTGAACGCCGTGGACGGTGACGCCCAGCTGCCACCCTTGAGCACGTATTTCTCGCACGGTTGCTTCTTCGCGTCAGCGCAACTCGCCGTCCACTGCCACACATTGCCCGCCCAGTCGTACATGCCAATCGCGTTAGGAAAAAAAACCCCCACCGGTGAGGTCTGCGGAAAGCCGTCGTTGCAGGCCGATTCGCGCCACGGGAAGGCCGACACGATGGCGGCCGAGCGGTCGTAGCCGTTGGCCGATCGGCATTCAACAAACGGCACCGCCTGGCGTGTCTTGCCTTCGCCGACGTAGCGCCCTTCTTCGACTGCGGCGGCCCATTCGGCGTCGGTGGGCAGCCGGTACTTCTGCCGCGTGCGCTGGCTCAGCCATTGGGTGTATGTCACGGCGTCGTGCCAGCTCACGTTGATGGCGGGGTATGTGTCGGTGCCCAGCTCGGCCACGTCGCGCGGCTCGCAGGCTTTGGCGCGAACACATTGTTCGTAGTCGGCCACGGTGACCGGGAAGGCGCCAATCGCGCGTGTGCCACCCAGGCTCATCAGCCGTGGGCAGTCGGGGCAGTCGCGCACATAACTTGGCTCCACGGCAAGGCGGGTGGGCTCGGCAGCGATCACCGCTTCATAGGCCGCCGCCACCTGCATGCGCAGCTTGCCGGCGGGCGACAGCTCCAGGTACCTGCGCAGCTCGGGCTTGTTGCGCGTCGCCATCGCCATCTGCATGCGCTGCTGCTCCGAATCCAGCGTTGTCGACGCCAAGGTTTCCCCACTCGGCGGCACGAAGTAGAAGTCGCCGACGAGGGAGGTGTTTTCCCAGGGCACCTGCTGGCCCTGCGACTCTTCGGTCACACCCACCCGCACGCGCTTGAACACATCTTCCACGCGCAGCCCCGGCGCGCTCAGGTTGGCCAGCAGGTGCTTGGTGTAGACGCCGTTTCGGCCCTTGCCATCGAGCGCCACCCTGCCGGGCGAGGTGGCAAACGCCACCAGGCTGCCCTTGGGTGCGTCGATGGAGGCCAGCCCCGCTCCTTTGGCCAAGGTGAAGGGGTTGTTGCGGCAGGCGTCGAGAATCACCAGGTTGATGGCAGCGGCCTTGCCTTCCAGGCGCTGCAGCACCGAGTCGATCTCCACACCCTGCTCCACCACGTCGGCCTCGGTCTGCACCATGGCGTCGACCGGCAGAAGGTAATTGCGGCCCGCCACCTGCATGCCGTGGCCGGCGTAGTAGAACAAGGCCACTGTGCCCGGCGTGATCTTTTCGGCAAAGACGCGCACACGCTCGTTGAAGTCGCGCTTGCTGCTGTTGAGTGCCAGCACCGTCTCGAAACCGCGCGCCTTGAGCACGGCGGCGAGGTCTGATGCGTCGTTCACCGGGTTGGCCAGGGGCGCGGCGGCGTAGGCCGCGTTACCCACCAGCAGGGCCACGCGCTTTTGTGCCTGCGCGTCGAAGCCGCTCAACGCGCACAGCGCAAAGGCCACCCAGCCGATCAAGAGTCTGGGCAGCCCCGCCATGATGCGCTGGGTCAGCAGCTGCGCGCCACGTACTGGCCCTTGAGGTAGGCGCGGCGCACGGTGCCGGCCGCGATGGCGGCGGCCACGTCCTGGGTGTAGCGTTCGGCGCCGGTGATCTTGCGCACCCACTTGCGGTAAGGCATCACGCCTTCGGCCGCGCCACGCACTGTGCTCACGGCCTCGTTGCTCGCGAGCGTGACGCCGCGTTCGATGAGGCCGGGGTTGGCGGCCGTGGCGGGCGCATCGAGATCGGGGCCCAGCACTTCGTCGAGCGCCTTCACTTCGACAGCGAGCGCGCTGCAGGTGGTGTCTTTCGGCGCGGCATAGGGCCGCTTCTGTGCATCGGCCAAAACAGGCGGGATAGGCGCGCGCACCAGGTTGAGGTCGCTCAAGGGTGTGGTTGCGGCCTCGGTCACGGGGGCAACCTGAGACGCGCAAGCGCTCAACAAGAGGGCCAGGGTCAGCGCGGAGAAGGTGTGTTTGTTCATGGGGTGCAGGTTAGCAGGCAGGCGCTTGGCTCTTATTTGGCCACCACCACCCGGTAGTACGCCTTGCCCTTGTCGGACTGCAAGGCCACGTAGGCGTTGTTGCCGACGCGGCCCACACTCAGCTGGCCCTTGGTGATGCCGCCCTTGAGCGGCAATCGGCAGGTCTCGGCGCCGCGCTCCACGTCGTAGCACGAGAGCACGTTGCCGGTGGCCACCACCAGGTAGCGCCAGTTGCCCACGAACCCGCAGGCAAGCGGCGCCGAGCTGCTGTCTTCACCGGCATCGCGCACACCGATGGCGTGAACGGTGTGCACGTTGAATTCTTGCGCGTGGCCGGTGTCGATCAGGTGGACCCGGCCGCCGTAGGTGCGCGCCAAGCCACCCAAGCGGTTGACGTTCCAGGTGTAGCCGCCGACGGCACCCACTTGCCCGTCGGGCGACACCGCGATGCAGGCGTCGTCTTCGCCGCGCCAGGTTTCCTTGGTGAACTTGGCGGCACCCATCCAAGTGGGCGGGTTGGCCACGTCACCAGCCGCCGAGGCCAACTCAGTCTCAGCGGGGGCACTGGCCACCGGCTCCAGCACCAACGGCACGGCTTTGGGCAAGGCCGGGCTCCGCACCGTGAGGCCGGCACGCTGCGCCGCGCCATCCACCGCACGCTGGATCGCGTTGCTGATGGCCGCACCTTCGGTCAAACCATCCGAGGGCGGGATGCCACGCGTGCCCATGCCATCGAGCGTGAAAGCCTGCACCTGCGCCGACTTGTCGACCATGCGGAACCCGGCCGTGGCGGTGGCGCTGTAGAACAAACCGAGCACCGGCTTCACGCTCACGCTCACACCCAGGCGCACCACTTTCTGAATGTCGTACTTGCCCGCCCGTTTGACGAACTCTTCGGCGGTGATCACGTGGCCGGGGTCGGCCAGGTCGACCCACCCCTTTTTCATCTGCCGGGCGCGGGCCTCGTCGAGCACCACGAAGTTGGAGTCGCCCAGCAGCTCTTCGGCGCGCGCCAGCGCCACCTTTTCGTAAGCGGCGAATTTGGGGTCGGCCATGTAGGCGGCGACCGAAACGCGCACGCCATCGGCGGCCAGCGCGCTGCCCGCCATGCACAACACCCCCAGGAGCAACACAAGGCGCCTCATCACTGCCAGCCTTGCCCGATGCGCTCGACCAGCCGCTTGGCCGCGCTGAGCGCGAGGATGTCGGTGGCCATCGCGGTCGACACCGGGTTCCAGCCGGTGAGGGCCTGGTAAGAGTCGTCGATGGGGCTGTCAAGGCCCCGCACCTGAACCGTCACCGTGCCTTCGAAGCGGTGGCCTTGGGTTTTGTCTTCGGGGTCGGTGCGCGAGCTCACTCGTCCCTCGGCCATCAACCGGATGGTCGTCACTCCGGCCGCCGGTGCCTTGGGAATGGGCACATCGATCTAGGTGCGCGCTCCCAGCTTGGCCAATGCCTCCGCCAGACCCGCACAGGCCTTGACCCACGGCGTGGGCTTGCCACCCAAGCGCATGCCACAGCTCAGCACCACTTGGCGGCCGGCGAAGTATTCCTTCTGCCGCTCTTGCGCCAGCTCAGGCGCGGCGCAGGCCGCCTTGTCTTGACTCGCCTGGCGCGCCAGGCAGGGGTAGCCGGCGTCTGACAACAGCGACACCAGCCGCGGCTGCGGCACAAAGCCGATAGCCGATTCATCGGGCACCCAGCTCGCCGCCATCAGCGTGCGCAGTGGCCGCAGCGCGCGGCCAGCCGCTTCGAGCCGCTCCACCGGGTGGGTGGCGCTCTTGAACTCGGCGTAGGCCTCGACGTGGCTTTGGGCCAGGCCGAGCAAACGCTTTTCATCCTGCCTCGTCTTTTGCAGCATCTTGTCGACGCTACCGAGGCGCACCTTGAGCGCGGCCACCGGCACCTCGGGCACCTCGCGCAAGTCATTTGTGGCCAGCAGCGAGGCGGCCGCTGCGGCCGAGCTTTCGCGTTGCAACAAAGGCTTGGTGGCGTCTTCGGCCACCACGAGCATCGTGCTCACCTGCTTGCCCAAGGCGAGCAACACATCGCGCTGGCGGGCGCGGTCGAAGTCGGCGCGGCTCACCGACACCCGCACCCAGGCCTGACAGCGTTTCGCATCGACCCACTGCTGGTCGGCGCGCACGTTTTGCAGGGTCACGCTGGTGGTGGCTTCGGCCACCGATTCGATGGACGAGCTCAGCACCTGCTTGCCACCCTCGCTCACCTTGCTGTCATTGAGCTTGACGCTGGAACTCACCGACACACGAATGCGCTCGGCCATATCTTTCAGCGCCTGCGTGCGCGCGGCGGCCAGCGCATCGCTCAAGCGGTCACCGTCGATCGTGGCCGAGCCCACCGCGCTCACGGTGACCGGGTCTTCGCTGGCTTGTGGGGTGGTCCAGACGGGTGGCGTGTCACCGTCACCTGCCACCTTGCAGGCCGCCACGGCATTTGCAGCCATCGTTGCGAATGCGACGCCCAACAGCAGCGCCAGCAGCCCGAGCTTCATTGCGAACTCTTTTGCACCACCTGGGCCGGCGGCGAGCGGCGGCGAAACTGCTGCAACAGCATCTCTTCCACGTCGGGCGACGCGGCGCTGCCGATGGTTTCAACCGCCTGCTTGACCAGGCTGCGTGTGCCGACGGAGTCGATTGACACCTCGGCGCACAGCCACTTGCTTTTGCCCACCGTCACTTCTTCGAGGCGGGTGACACGGGTGTTGGTGAGCGCCTTGTCGGTCAACACCGTGGCTGACGACGTGAACGACTGCGCGCTCTTCGCCCCGGTCTTGCTGGTGCTGAGTTCGTCGCTCGCCTGGATGTTGACTTCGAGGTTGCGCGCCATGGTCACCCGCGCCGCCGCAGCTGCCTGGCTGCGGTCAAGCGACAGGTTGCCGCTGGACTCCACACACTCGGCCGCGGCAATGCCGCCTGCCGCCTCGGGTTTTATCACCCAGGCCGGCCAGGGTGACACCGGTGGGGAGCCACACCCTGCCAACAGAGCCGCCGCAAGCCCCAGCGGCGCCACGCATGCGCGCAACAGGGGGTTCATCAGAAGCGCAGCTTCAGGCCGATGTTGAAGACGATCTGGTTGAAGCTGGCGCTGTCGTACTTAGTGCGCTGGTAACCCAGCTCTTCAAACAGGCTGGTCGACTCGCCAAGGGGTTGCTCCAGGCCGGCAAACGCGCCGAAACCGGTGCCGCTGCCGCCACCACCACTCAGGTGGGAGAAGCTCACGATGCCCTTGCCGTAAAACAGCATGTTCGAGGCCTTCAGCGGCTGGCCAATGTAATAGGTGGCGCCACCCGAAAACGTGGTCGACGTGGTGTCGGTGCCGCCGGCATCGATCTTGAAGTAGGTGACGTTGCCCGACACCGACAGCTTGTCGGTCACCAAGCGCTCGTAACCTGCGCTCACGTTGGCCTGTGAAAAATCGCTCGACGACGAAATGTTGCCAAACAGCGAAACAGCGTTGCGCTTGTCTTGCGCTTGAGCGTGGGCCACCGAGGTCAGGCAGGTCAGCGCCACGGCGCAGGCGGCAATCAGGCGAAGTTTGGTCTTCATGGATGGGTGTCTCTCTCGGTACGAGCGGGTTGCGGTCGCGCGGCCTGGCATCGCAATCGTCATGCCTTGGTGGCCAGCGGACAAGAGCCCGCTCAGGGTGTGTCAGCGACTGCGCCAGAAAGTGTGACATCGGCCCTTTGCGCCGGCACATGACAAAGGTAATCCGTCACCTTTCTCGTCTCGCGGGCACCACCGAATGACTTTCGTTGATTGCCATTCGTTACCCCTGGCGGGATAAAGGCGACTCTGGCAAGCCACGCCTTCTTGAACCGGTCAAAGAAGGCCAGCCCGCCACTGGAGCCCCCATGAATCTTGTGATTCGCGCCCACACACTGAAAAGCGAAACCCTGTCCCAGGCCATCACCGGGCACTTTGACGAGCGCGGCGGCACCATCGGCCGCTCCGATACCAACACCCTGACCCTGCCCGACCCCGAGCGCCACATCTCGCGCCTGCAGGCCGAGGTGTGGTTCAGCAACGGCAGCTTTTCCATCCGCAACGTGGGCAGTGCCAACTCCATCACGGTCAACGGCCGCCCGGTCAACCCTGGCGAAGGCGCCACACTGGCCCACGGCGACGAAATCATGGTCGGCGGCTACGGCATGCGCGCCGCCGTGTCCGAACACGCCGAACCCGCTACCCAAGTGCCGGTCGACGCACGCACGGTGATCAAAGCCTCGGCCGGCGAGAGCAAGACCAACCCGCCCAACCTGCGTGTGCCGCCCACCGTCGCGCCGCCCATCACCGCCGCCCCGATCACCACCAGCGCCGGCAACCCGTTTGCCGACCTGTTCGGCAGCGCCGCCACCCCCACCGCCAGCGACCCCTTTGCCGGCTTGATGGGCGGCCAACCGGCCAACCCGCCGACCACGGCCGTGCATGTGCGCGCGCCGGTGCCGCCAGCTGCACCCAAGCCTGCGGCCCCACCGGCCGTGGCCACCCGCCTGCCCGATGACTTCGACCCCTTCGCCGACCTGGCCCCGCCTCCCGCCAAACCAGCGGATGCCGCTCTGGCCTCGTTCATGGGCAGCAGCTCGGCTCAGCCGCCCGCAAGCCTGCCCGCCGACCTCGGCCTGGGCGACCTGATCGGCAGCCCGGCCTCCGCCCCCGGCAGCAGCCTCGACGCCATGTTCGGCCTGAACGCCCCGGCCGCACCCGGCAGCGACCCGCTGGCTTCGTTCCTCTCTGCACCCAAACCCGGCAGCGCCCCCGGCAGCAACGCCGAAAGCAAAGACCCGCTGGCCATGTTTGCCGCCCCCACCGCGGCCGTGCCAACTGCGGCCCTGCCCGCGAGCTTCAACCACACGCCCGAGATGAGGGCTGCCTACGTGCCGCCGGCCGTGCAGCCGCCGAAGCCTGCGGCCAAACCGCCGGTGGTGGCGAGCCCGCCGCCCGCGGCCACGGTGATCATGCCGCCAGCCCCACGCCCGGCCCCGCCGCCGCCCGTGAGGCCGTTGCCCCAAGACATCACACCCACGGGCACGGTGCCCGGCGTCAAGCCATCGCGCCCGGTGTTCGACTCGTCGCCGGCACCGTTTGACGCCATCCCGCCCGCTAGCGCCCACAGCGCACCCAGCGCCCCGCCCGATGCACTGTGGGCCGCCTTCTGCGAAGGCGCCGGCGTCAACATCAAGCTGCCACAAGGCCTCACGCCAGAGCTGATGAAGGTGCTGGGCCAGGTGCTACACCACTCGATCGACGGCACCATCAAACTGGTGGCCGTGCGTGCCGCCGCCAAGCAAGAGCTGAAGGCCGACGTGACCACCATCCAGGCGCGCAACAACAACCCGCTCAAGTTCTCGCCCGATGCCGGCGCAGCCATTGAGCAGCTGCTGCAGCCGCCGATGCGCGGTTTCATGATGGGCCCGGTGGCCGTGAACGACGTGATGGACGACCTGCTCGGCCACGCCATCGGCACCATGGCCGGCATGCGCGCCGCGCTCACCGGCGTGCTCGACAGGTTCGAGCCCAGCAAGCTCGAAGGCAAGCTCGCCGGCAACAGCGTGCTCGACAGCGTGTTACCGATGAACCGCCGCGCCAAGCTGTGGGAGCTGTACTTGCAGCACTTCAAGCGCATCCGCGACGATGCTCAAGACGACTTCCATGACCTCTTCGGCAAGGCCTTCATCGAAGCCTATGAAGAGCAGCTCGACAGGCTCGACGCATCCCGCCACCCCACTCTCTGAACAGAGCATGCTCCAGGTTGAAATCGCCTCGCGCTGCGAGGTGGGCGCGCGCAGCCACAACGAAGACGATCTGCGCCACGGGCAAAGCGGCTCCTTCTGGTACGCCGTGCTCTCCGACGGCGCGGGCGGCCACCGCGGTGGCGCCGTCGCCTCTGACATCGTGGTGCGCATGACCGCGCTCGGCCTGCAGTCGGCCACGCAAGCCTCGCCCAACTACCTCACCCAGCTGGTGTGCGAAGCCAACGAAGCCTTGGCGCAACAGCAAGACAAGCGCAGCCGCGACCGCATGCACGCCACCCTGGTGGCGCTGTGGATCGACGCGCGCCGCGAAGAAGCGCTCTGGACGCACGTGGGCGACTCGCGCCTGTACATGCTGCGCCACGGCCGGGTGCTGCACGTGACCCAAGACGACAGCGTGGTGCAGCGCATGGTCGACGCCGGCTACCTGACGCCCGAAGAAGCGCTGACCCACCCGAAGAAGAACCAGCTGCTCGCCGCCATGGGCGCCGAAGGTGGCATCGACCCCAACACCGTCGACACCCACATGGCGGTGGCAGACGGCGACGCGTTTTTGCTCTGCTCAGACGGCTGGTGGGACCACTTCGACAAACGCGCCATTGAATCGGCATTTGCTGACTCGAAAACCCCGCAAGACTGGCTCGACCGCATGGCCGCGCAAATCCACCTGGCCGCCTCGCCACGCCAAGACAACTACAGCGCCGTGGCGGTGTGGATCGGCGACCCGGCTGAAACCACGCGCATGTCCAGCCTGTGGGGCGACACCGTGCCGGGGCCTGTATTGCCCGAGTAGATCGACCTGAAACCCCATGGCCCGCCAGGGTGACCTTGGTCGCTTTCCCTGCGCGCCACAATCGTTCACCATGCGACCAGCTTGACCCCAGGAGTACCCATGCGTTCTACCCTCACCTCTGCCCCCAAGATTGCTGCCGCGCTGTTAATGCTGGCTGGCGCCTGCGCCACCACCTGGGCGCAAGACACCACCTTGCTCAAGGGCAACAAGGTCACCGAGTCCAACCTGCTGGACGCGCTGACCCCGGCACCCGAGCCCGTGCTGACGCGCAGCCTCAAGGTGAGCCGCAGCACCGACGCGGTGCTCGCGCCGAAGAAAAAAGCCAGCGCCTCGCTGCTGATCACCTTCGAGACCAACTCGGCCGAGCTCACCGCCGCTGCCAAGCAGCAACTTGACGTGGTGGCTGCTGCGCTAAAGAACGACCGCCTGGCCGAGTACAGCTTCAACGTCGAAGGCCACGCCGACCCACGGGGCCTGGCCGATGCCAACCTGGTGTTGTCGCAACAGCGCGCCGAGAGCGTGCGCGCCTACCTGGTGTCGTCACACAACATCGCCGCCGAGCGCCTGAAGGCCGAGGGCAAGGGCGACACCGACCTGCTCAACCGCAAGGTGCCGGCCGCACCCGAGAACCGCCGCGTCACGATCGTCACCAACACGCAGTAAACAGCCCCGCGGCCTCAGCCCACGCTCATCCAGCGCTCACTGGGCAGTCTGCATGCGCAGCTGCCTGGCAGACTCTTCGGCACGCGCGTCATCGATCTCGCGCATCACGCTGGCCAGGTCCACCGCGCCGGCCTGGTATTCGTATCGGCCCGTCAGCGGGGTGTCCACGCTCAACATGCCGCGCTGGTACAGCGACCAGATTTCGGCGCCGTATTGTGTGGCCAGCAGCTCGGGCGCCCAGCGGCCGAAGAACCCCCGCAGGTTGGCCACGTCGCGCAGCAGCATGCGGCTGGCGTGGTTGTTGCCCGCGGCATCCACGGCCTGAGGCAGGTCGATGATCACCGGCCCGTCGGCTGCCAACAAGATGTTGAACTCCGACAGATCGCCGTGCACAACCCCTGCACACAACATGCGCACCACCTCGGTCAGCAGTGAGGCGTGGTGGGCCAGTGCCTGCTGGTGGCTGAACACCACGTCATTGAGCCGCGGCGCGGCGTCACCGCCTTCGTCGGCCACCAGCTCCATCAGCAGCACACCGTCGTAGAAGTTGTGCGGCTTGGGCACACGCACGCCGGCTGCGGCCAGGCGGTAGAGCGCGTCAACCTCGGCGCTTTGCCAGGCGGCCTCTTGGGCCTCGCGCCCGAAGCGTGTGCCCTTGGCCATGGCACGTGCCTGGCGTGAGTTCTTGACCTTTCGGTTCTCGGTGTAGTCGACGGCCTGGCGAAAGCTGCGGTGGGTGGCCTCTTTGTAAACCTTGGCGCACAGCGTGTGGTCGCCGCTGCGCACCACGAAGACCATGGCCTCCTTGCCGCTCATCAGCTGGCGCACCACGGTGTCGATGAGGCCTTCTTCAATCAGGGATTGCAGTCGTGCGGGGGCTTTCATGGCAGCAGATCGAGCTCCGGGTAGTGGCGAAAGATGCCTTGGTCGTTGAATGCAATCCGCCGCTCGCTGCGCAGATAGGCCGCCACACGCGGGAGCGTTGCCACACGCTGGTGCAGAGCGACGATGAGGGGCGTTTTGGCCAACACCTGCTCCGCAGCCTTGGGGAACGCGTACCTCAAACCCTCGATCAACTGGAAAAGCGACAGGTCGGCATAACTCAGCTTGCCACCTACCAGGTGGCGGGGCCCACCCGTGTTGCGCGCCACGATGGTTTCGAACCACTGCAAAAACTTGGGCATGCGCTCACGGCAAAACGCCTCGGCGTTGCGGCGCGCTTCGGGCTTCTGCTCTTCGTAGTAAAGACCGGTGCTGATGGGGTGATGGGTGTCGTGCGCCTCGTCCACCATGTCGGCGATGGTGAGCTGGATCTGCTGCGTCCACGCCCTCGCCTGCTCGCTGCGGGCCACCAGCTTCAGCGTGGGCCCGAGGTAGTGCAGGATGGCGGCCGTCTGCCCCACGAGCACCGCGCCGTCTTTCAAGAAGGGCGGTGCAAACGGTGGGTGCACTTCGGAGTCGCCTTCCAGGTAGTGCAGCATGGCCGGCATGCCCTGCCCGGCCTTGCCGGCAACGCGCGCCACGTCGATGTAGGGCGCGCCCGCGGCCTCCAGCGCCAGCCGCACAAATTCGCC
>JBBRFR010000082.1:0-12479 GCA_038241485.1 Burkholderiales bacterium | reverse complement strand
CGCCAGTCTTTGTCGACCTGGTTGTCAAGCCTTCAAACAGCCTTGCAACAAAGCGGTGTGCTGGAGGGGCTGCGTGCCGACGAGGCGGGCAGCCAGTGCTTGCGGGTGTTGCGTATCGCCGAGCCTGGTGCATGGTCGGGCCAGGCGGCGCAGACGCTGATGACACTCGACGACTTCAGCGCTTGGGTGGATGGGGCGCTCGAAGAGTCGTCGTTCATCCCCGGTGCGCCGGCAGAGCAGGCCAGCGTCGTCATCACGCCGTTGGCCCGCGTGATGTTGCGACCTTTCGCGGCGGTGGTGTTCCCGGGGGTGGACGACCACCACCTGGGCGCCGTCGCCGCGCCGCAGCCTTTGCTGAACGACGCCCAGGCGCAGGCCTTGGGCGTGCCCACGTCGGCAAAGCGGCGTGAGGCTGAGGCGCTGGCGTTTGCGCATGCAGTGAGCGCTGCGCCGGTGAGCCTCTTCTATCGGCGCAGTGAGGGCGCGGAGCCCTTGGCGCTCAGCCCCGTGGCCGAACGACTGGCCTTGCGCCTGCGGCGTGCGGGCCGCGCTTTCACGCCGTGGGTTGACCCGCGCGAGGGCCAAGTCATCACGCCTGCGCGCATGGGCATGCCGGCGCCCAGTGCGGCGACGCTGTTGCCGGGCAGCCTGTCAGCCAGCGCGTGCGAGGCCTTGCGCGCTTGCCCCTACCGCTTTCATGCCTTGCACCTGCTGCGTTTGCGTGAAGCCGACGAGCTCGACGACGAGATCGAAAAGCGCGACTACGGCACCTGGCTGCATGCCGTGCTGATGAGCTTCCACGAGCAGCGCATGGAGCCGGGTTCGGTCGAAGCCGAGTGCGCACATCTGATGGCAGCGGCGCAGCAGCAGAAGCTGCAGTTGGGGCTGAACGACGTCGACTTCCTGCCCTTCGAGGCCGGCTTCGCCGAACTCGCGCCGCGCTACATCGCCTGGCTTCACGAGCGCGACGAACAAGGTGCGCGCTGGTGGCAAGGTGAGCAGGATCGCCGCGCTGCGCCACCCGAGTGGGGTGGCATCGGCTTGCACGGGCGCATCGATCGCATGGATCATTTTCGTGGCGCCATCGAGCTGATCGACTACAAAACCGGCAGCGCCGGCGCTCTGCGCGAGAAGGTGAAGCAGCCGCTCGAAGACACCCAGCTCGCCTTCTACGTGGCGCTGATGCAGTCCGAGGCCACCGTGCCGTTGCAGGCCACCTACCTGGCTCTCGGCCGCAAGATCGAAACCATCGCCCACCCCGAGGTGGAAGACAGTGCACGCGCGCTGGTGCAAGGCCTGGCCCGCGACCTCGACCACATTCGCGCGGGCGTTGGCCTGCCCGCATTGGGCGAAGGCAAGGTCTGCGATTACTGCGAAGCGCGCGGCCTGTGCCGCCGTGACCACTGGGCCACCCCATGACCCAGCCCGCCTATCAAGCCGACGGCCGCAGCGTCACGCGCGAAGCCTTCTACGCCATCGCCTGCGACCCGCAGCGCAGCGTGGTGGTCGAGGCTTGCGCCGGGGCTGGCAAGACCTGGATGCTGGTGTCGCGCATCTTGCGGGCCTTGCTTGAAGGCGCACAGCCGCAAGAGATCCTGGCGATCACCTTCACCCGCAAGGCGGCAGGCGAGATGCGTGCGCGCCTGGGCGAGTGGCTGCGCGAGTTTGCCGCGCCCGAGTTCAGCGACGAACAGCGTGCACACGAGCTGGTGATGCGTGGCATGCCGCCCGCGCAGGCGCGGCTGCTGGCGCCGAAGCTGGCACAGCTGTACGAGAACCTGCTGGTGGGCGGCCGTTCGGTCGAGATTCGCACCTTCCACGCCTGGTTTTCGCAGCTGCTGCGCGCCGCGCCGCTCGACCTGCTGGCCGAGCTGGGTCTCGCCTCGGGCATGACGCTGATGGAAGACCTCGAAGACCACCGCGCCGCGGTGTTTCGCCGCTTTCACACCGCCGTGCTGGCCGACGATGCCTTGCGCGCCGACCACGCCGCGCTGGTGCAGCAGCGTGGCCGCGACCAGCTGCGCGTGTGGCTCGACGCAGCGCTGAACAAACGTGTGGAGCTGGAGCTGGCCGACCAGGCCGGCGTCTTGGAGGCCAGCGTGCCCGCGCCGCCTTGCGAGGGTCACCCCACGCTCGCACTGCTGGGTGCGATCTGGCGCGACAGCTTGCGCGAGCTGGCCATCACCCTGGCGCTCGGTGGCGCGAAGGCGCAAGACGCGGCCACGGGCATCGTGATGGCGCTGGCGAAGACTGATTCGCAGGCGATCTACCAAGCTGTTCGCGAAGCTTTGTTCACCAAAGCCGGCACGCCGCGCAAGCTCGGCCAGGTGTCGCAGCTTGCCGCCATTCAAGACGAAATCGAAGCCATCGCCGCGCAGGTGCAGCAGCACGTCGCCCACCTGGAGCACCTGCGCCTGGTGCGGCTCTCACGTGTGCTGCTGCGCGAACTGGCGGCCTACAAACGCTCGCGTGGCCTGGCCGACATGGCCGACCTGGAGCGCTGTGCCTTGGCGTTGCTGCGCGACGCCACGCTCTCGGGCTGGGTGCAGGAGCGGCTGGACACACGCATTCGCCACGTGCTGATCGACGAGTTTCAAGACACCAGCCCGCTGCAATGGCACGCGCTGCACAGCTGGCTGTCGGCCTACGCCGGCGCGGGCGGCGGGCAGAGTGGGCAGCGCCCGCCGGGGGTCTTCATCGTGGGCGACCCCAAACAAAGCATCTACCGCTTTCGCCGTGCCGAGCCGCGTGTGTTTGCCGCGGCGCGCGAGTTTGTCAGCCATGGTTTGGGTGGCGCCTGGCTGGCCTGCGACCACACGCGGCGCAATGCACCCGAGGTGCTGCACGCGGTCAACCAGGTGTTTAGCGCGGCGCTGCGGCTGGGCGATTACGACGACTTCCGCGAGCACACCACCGAGCTGGCTGAGACGGCCGGCGCTGGCTTGTCGGCTCTGCCGGCCGTGCTGCGCGCCGAGAAAGAAAGAAAGGCCGCTGCCCCGGCCGAATGGCGCGACAGCCTCATCACCCCGCGCCACGAGCCCGAAGCGCGGCTGCGCGAGCAAGAGGCGCGCTGGGTGGCTCTTGGCATCCACGAACTCTTGCGCAGCGGCCAGGCGCGGGCGGGCGAGGTGTTCGTGCTGTGTCGCAAACGGGCCTCGTTGCGGCTGGCGGCGCAGGCGCTGCAAAACCTGCATGTGCCGTTTGCCGCCGCCGAAGATTTTTCATTGATGGATGCACCCGAGGTGCGTGACCTGGTGGCGGTGCTCGACGTGTTGGCCTCGCCCTCGCACCGCCTGTCGCTGGCACACGCCTTGCGCAGCCCGCTGTTTGGCGCGAGCGACGACGACCTGGTGGCGCTCGCACACGCCGCCACCGACAGCGCCGACTGGTGGGCGGCGCTGATGCACACCGCGCACAGCCCGGCCTTGCAGCGAGCGGCGCGTTTGTTGGGCGCATGGCGCGACGCCGCCCAGCAGCTGCCACCGCACGACCTGCTCGACCGCATCGTCAGCGAGGGCGCGTACCGCGCGCGCATGGTTGCGGTGGTGCCGGCCGAACGCCGCATGGCCGCGCTCAATGCCGTCGATGCGCTGCTGAGCCAGGCCTTGATGCTCGACGGCGCACGCTACGCCACCCCCTACAACTTTGTGCGCGCGCTCAAGCGCCGCGTCATCAAGGTGGCCGCTCCCGTGCAAGCTGACGCGGTGCAGCTGCTCACGGTGCATGGCGCCAAGGGTCTGGAGGCCAAGGTAGTGTTTGTGATGGATGCGCAGCCTGAGGCCAGCAAGCCCGACACCGCCACGCTGCTGGTCGACTGGCCGGTCGAAGCCGATCGGCCCTCACGCTGCGCCTTCATCTATTCAGAAGCCAGGTGCCCACCCTCGCTGCAGCCCTTGCTCGACCAGGAAAAGACGGCTCGCCAGCGTGAAGAACTTAACGGCCTTTATGTGGCCATGACGCGTGCCAAGCAGCGCCTCGTGTTCAGCCGCACCGAGCCTTACCTCAAGGCGTCTTCGTGGTGGCAGCGTGTCGAAACCCTGGTGCAAGCCTGGGAGCCTGCACCGGCACACGCCCTCGACCCAGCTGTGCCCGAACCCCCGATCGTGCTGCCGACGCTGCCGGTTTGGGCCGCGCCACCTGCTTCGCCCAAGACCGAGCGTGAGCCCGACAGCGAAGCCTCGCGCCTTGGCCAGGCGGTGCACCGCACACTCGAATGGGCCAGCGCGACTGGCGCGCCCAGCGCCGACATCGACACCCTGGCCAGCGCTGCTGCGGCAGAGTTTGACGCGCCGCCCGCTGAAGTGGTGCGGGTGGCCGGCGTCATCTGGCGCAGCCCAGCGTGCCAGCCTTTTTTTGCCGGCCCCGGCTTGCGCTGGGCGGGCAACGAGGTGCCGGTGGCCGAGGCCGGTGAGTTGCTGCGAATCGACCGGCTGGTGCAGCTGGAGCAGGGCGGTGAAAGCGCCTGGTGGGTGCTCGACTACAAGCTTGCGCTGCGCCCCGAATCCGAGGTGGTCTACCGCGAGCAGATGCTGCGCTACCGCCGCGCGGTGGCCGCCCTGCAGCCTGGCGAGCGGGTGCGGTGCGCGCTCATCAATGGCAATGGAAGCGTGATCGAAGTCACATGACTTCGCCGGCTTGAAGAGCACACTGGGCGACAGCAGCAGGCGCGAATTGGTGTGTCTTTGGGCAGCTGATCCGCGCATTGCGTCACGTGGCGGGGTCGTCCAATCGAGTGGCGCGCCCCATTTGCGCGCCAGCACCGATGCGCCTTCATGCTTGAAACGGACCACTCCAGCCCCAAGCCGATCCCTACCCGGGCGTTCGGGCGCTTTGAGCTGCGCCAGTTGCTGGGCAAGAGCGAGCGCACCATGTTGTGGCTGGCGTTCGACCCGCGCTCGAGCCACGAGCTGTTGCTCACCCTGCCGCGCGTGCAGCCCCCCACCGCGGCCGCGCTGGAGTTGTGGCTGGCCGACGCCAAACACGCCGCCCGCCTGAACCACCCCAACCTGGCTCACGTGGTCGAAGTGGGTGTGCAAGACCACTGGCCTTACGTCGCCGTCGACCGCGCCCTGGGCCAGACCTTGGGCGAGCGCCTGGCCTCGCAGCGACAACTCCCGCCCGACGAAGCAGTGGGCTGGTTGACCCAGGCGCTGGAAGGCCTGGCCTTCGCCCACGAAGCCGGCCTGGCCCATGGCGATGTGCAACTGCACCAGCTGCTGGTGAGCGAACAAGGCACGGTGCGCGTGATGGCGCTGGGTGCGAGCCTGATGTCCGCCCACAGTGCCGAGCATGCCAACGACCGTGCGATGCCGCTCGACCCCAACCGCCTGCGCCAGGCGCGCGAGTCGGCGGTGCGAGATGTGCTCTGCGCCGGTGTCTTGTTGCACCACCTGCTGACTGCCGCGCCGGCACTCGACGAACCCGACACCGGCCGTGTCATCCACCGCCTGCCGCCGCTGGGCCGCGAGATGCTGCGCCTGCCCTGGACCACACCGCAGCCGGTGCCCGAGGCGCTGCGCGCCATCGCCAACCGCGCCACCACTGCACAAGAGCGCCAGCGTTATCACAACGCCCGCACGCTGCTGGCCGCGCTGAACGGCTGGCGCGAAGCCGCCGCCCAAGCCGACGCTGGCGCGCTGGCGCTGTTGATTGGCCGCCTGCGCAGTGTGGGCCACTTGCCTGCCGCGCCTGGCGTGGGTGCCCGCGTGGCGCGCCTGGCCGTGGCCGAGAGCCAGCGCATCGACGAAATGGCCGAGCAGATCTTGCAAGACGTGGGGCTCAGCTTCGAGCTGCTGCGCACCGTGAATTCGGCGCAGGTGCAAGGCACGCAGGTCGCCGGCAACGGGCCGGTGCTGACGATCCGCCGCGCGATTGCGCTGGTGGGCCTCAAGGGGGTACGTCAGGCGGCCGCCTCGTTGCGGGCCTGGCCGGGGCCACTGTCTGAAACCCATGCCGCCGCGCTGCAACGTTTGATGGAGCGTGTGCGCCTGGCCGGCCACGCGGCGCAAGCCTTGCGCCCGGCAGGTTATGACCCCGAGGTGGTTTACCTCATCGCGATTTTGCAAAACCTGGGGCGTTTGATGGTGCAGTACCACTTTCCTGAAGAAGCTGAGCAGATTCGCCAGCTGATGCAAAGCGCGCCCGCGGCCGAGCCCGGTGAGCCCGAGCTGCCCGGTATGGCGGAAGAGGGCGCTTCGTTTGCCGTGCTGGGCGTCGACACCGAATCCCTGGGCGCGGCGGTGGCCAAACACTGGGGCCTGAGCGACGACGTGTTGCACATGGTTCGCCGCTTGCCCGCCAGTCGCCCGGTGCGTGTGGCCGACAGCGACAGCGACATGCTGCGCCTGGCCGCGAGCGCGGCCAACGAAGCGGTTGATGCGATGACGCTGACCCCGCCCACGCGCGTCGGCCCGGCGCTCAACAACGTGGCCCAGCGTTACGGCAAGGTGTTGTCGATCACCGTCAAAGACATCACCGAAGGCCTGCAAGCCGCCAAGGGCAGCCTGCGCAACGGCCCTTCGGCCCCGGTGCCGCGTGCGCCGGCGCGTGAACACGCCGAACAAGGCGACCCCGGCACGACCGAGTTCTCGGCCTTGCTGGCTTCGCGCAGGAGCTGAAACACATGGCCGCTGCCATCGCCGTCGATACCCTCGGCCGTTTCCAGCTGCGCCGCCAGCTGGGCAAGGGCGCGCAGGCCACCGTGTGGCTGGCGTTTGACCCGCGCCTGGAGCGCGAGGTGGCCGTCAAGCTGATGCATCCCGGTGCCAACACGCTCAGCGTGGACCAATGGCTGCAAGAGGCCCGCCACGTGAGCCGCTTGAACCACCCGCACATCGTGCCGGTGTTCGAGGCCGACACCCACAACAACCAGCCCTACCTGGTGTTCGAATACGTGCCGGGCCGCACGCTCAGCGCCCACCTGCGCGCCCGCGGCGCGCTGCCGGCGCGCGAGGCGGTGGAGATGATGGTCGGTGTGCTCGACGCCCTGCAAGTGGCACACGCCGCCGGTGTGGTGCACCGTGACTTGAAGCCCAGCAACATCTTGGTCGACGGCAACGGCCGCGCGCGCGTGATGGATTTCGGCATCGCCGCGCGCATGCAAGATGCGGCCAGCCAGCAGCAGGTGGTGGGCACGCCGGGCTACATGTCGCCCGAGGCCACCCACGGCATGAAACCCTCGCCGGGCATGGATGTGTTTTCAGCCGGCCTGGTGCTGGCCGAGATGCTCAGCGGCAAACAACTCATCGCCGAAAAAGACCCCTTCCGCGCGATGTACCGCGTGGCCCACGAAGACCTGGCCCTGCCGGCCGGTGCCGCGCCCGATGCCGACGACGCCTTGCGCGCCATCGTGCTGCGCAGCCTGGCGCGCGACCCGTCCAAACGGTTCACCAGCGCCGCCGATCTGCGCGATGCCCTGCAGCAATGGCTGGCGCCCGCGCCTGGCGTTGAAGCGGTACCCACTGGCAGCGCCAACGGCACGCTCGACTTCCTTCTGCGCCGCATGCGCCACAAGAGCGACTTCCCGGCGCTGTCTGACTCGGTGGCCCGCATCCAGCGTGTGGCCAACTCCGAAAACGAGAGCCTGGCCAGCCTGTCGGGCGAGATCCTGAAAGACGTGGCGCTGACCAACAAGCTCTTGCGCATGGTCAACACAGCGCGCTACAGCAGCGCAGGCGGCGGCAACATCAGTACCGTCTCGCGTGCGGTGGCACTGATCGGCTTTGCCGGCATTCGCAACATGGCGCTCAGCCTGGTGCTGCTGGAGCACATGCACGACAAGGCCCACGCCAACCAACTGAAAGAAGAATTTTTGCGCTCGCTGATGGCCGGCTCGCTGGCCAGCGAGCTGTGCGGCGCGCAGCGAGATGGCGAAGAAGCCTTCATCGGCGCGACCTTCCAGAACCTGGGGCGCTTGCTCACCGAGTTCTACTTTCCAGACGAAGCACGCCAGGTGCGCAGCCTGGTGGCAGCCGTCAGCGCCAAAGCCCCCAAGGCCGCACGCAACGTGAATGCTGAACACGCCGCGTCGATCACGGTGCTCGGCCTGAGCTTCGAAGAGCTGGGCCTCGGTGTGGCCAAGACCTGGGGCCTGCCCGATGGGCTGCAACGCTGCATGCGCCGCCCGAGTGGCGAGCCGCCCACCCGTGCCTGCGACAAGAGCGACCGTGTTCAGTGGGCGGCCGCGGCGGCCAACGAGGTGACCGATGCCTTGATGAAGGCCGAGCCCGGTCGCGCCAGTGCCGCCATTGCGGCCTCGGCCGAACGCTACAGCAAGGCCCTGGGCCTGAGCGTGCGCGACATGCAGGCCGCGGCCGTGCTCGCGCAGCAGCGCCTGGTCGAGCTTGCGCAGGCGATGAACCTGCAAGTGCAGCCCGGCTCGCCGATGCGCCGCCTGCTTGAGCAGCCCGGCAACGGCACCGCCCCGGCGATTGAACACGACAGCCTGACCGAGCACGCCTTGCATGCCACCATGCCGGTGACGCCTGAGCATGCCTTGCCCGATGGGCAGCCTGCCTTCGACCACCAGGCTGCCATCAACATGCTGGCCTCGGGCATCCAGGACATCACCAACACCATGGTTGAAGACTTCAAGCTCAACGAGGTGTTGCGCATGATTCTGGAAACCATGCTGCGCGCGCTGGGCTTTCGCCGCATCATTTTCTGCCTGCGCGACCCCAAGACCGAGATGCTCACCGGCCGCTTCGGACTGGGCGAAGGTGTGGAGCAAGTGGCGCCAAAGTTCAAGGTGCCGCTCAAGCAGGGAGCCGGCGCGGCCATCGACCTCTTTGGCGCCGTGTGTGTCAAGGGCGCCGACACGCTGATCGCCGACGCCACCGTGCCGCAGATCGCGGCGCGCCTGCCGCTCTGGTACCGCCAGGGTGTGAACGCACCGGCGTTTCTGCTACTGCCGCTGCTGCTCAAGGGCGCACCTTTTGCGCTGATCTATGCCGACAAGGCACAACCCGGCGCCATCGAGTTGGGTGAGAAGGAACTCTCACTTTTGCGCACCCTGCGCAACCAGGCTGTGATGGCCTTCAAACAGGCCAGTTGACGGGCTTGAACAGGGGGGGTGCTCCTGCCCGTTTGTACGTTGTTGACCGTTCGTTGAATTCTGCCGTGACGCCTGTCACGCTGAGTGCGTGCTTGATGCACTGCAGGTGGCTCACCCTCTTGTAAGGCGTTGTTACGCGGTGGCACAGTCACCCCTATCAATGCTTTGAATGAATTAGGAGAAAAGAATATGACCAAACCGCAATGGAATCGCCGTCACGTCTTGAGCGCCGTGGGTGCCGCCAGCGCCTTGGCCGCCATGCCACTGAGAGCGCAAAACAGTGCTACCTCCGCGGTTGCCGCCACCGGCGGCGATGAGATTCGAATTGGGCAGAGCGCCCACCTGACCGGCCCGTTTGGCCCGGCCTTCCTGCCGGTGGTCAAGGGCCAGTCCTTGGCGATCGACGAAATCAACCGCAAGGGTGGCATCCAGGGTCGCCCGGTGCGCCTGATCACGCTCGACGATGTTTTCGATGTCAAGAAGTGCGTCGAAAACGTCAACACCCTGATCGATAAGGAAAAGGTGGTTGCGCTGTTTGGCCTGGCCAGCTCGTCGAACGTGGGGGCCACTCTGCCCATCCTGAGCGAAAAGAAGGTGCCTCTGATTGGCGTGTACACCGGCCTGCCCGCTCTGCGCGCGAAACAGCACCCGTACTTCTTCACCACCATGGCGAGCTACCGCGACGAAATCGCGCAGATGGTGCGCAACCTCGTCACGCTGCAAAAGCCCAACATCGGCCTGGTGTTCCAAAACGCGCCGTTCGGCCAGATGATGAAGCCGGTGGTGGAAGAGGTGGCCAAGGAACTCGGCGCCAACCTGGTGGCCATGGTGCCGCTCGAAGCCAACGGCAGCGATGCCGTCGCGGCTGCGCAGTCGCTGGCGGCTGCCAAGGCGCAGGCCATTATGTTCATGTCCTTCGGCCCGTCGATGATCCCCTTCGTCAAGGCGGTGCGTGCCTATGTGGGCGTGCCGATCTATGCGGTGTCGATCGCCAACTCGACGGCACTTTTGAAGGCCATGGGCGATGACGCGCGCGGCTTGGCATTCACTCAGATCGTGCCTTACCCGTTTCGCCAGACCACGGCGCTCACGCGTGACTTGGCGGCGGCGGCCTCACGTGGCGGTGTCGATGCGGGTTACGACCACATGTTCGGCTACCTGAACATGCGCATTTTTCTCGAAGTCGTCCGCCGCGCCGGCAAGCAGATCACGCCCGCCAGCATCACCAGGGCGGCCGAGGGCATGAACAAGTACGACCCGGGCGGCTTCCCGGTGAGCTTCGGCCCCAACAAGCACCACGGCTCCTCTTACGTCGAAATCGCCATCGTGGGCCCGGGTGGGCGCTGGATCCGCTGATACCACCGGCATACGCTTCTCGCGTGACGACGGCAGGCCTTCGGGCCTGCCGTTTTTCATTTGTCGGCCGTCAGCAACATTCTGCACGTTCGTGCATCGGTGCGCCGGTTTACGCCTCGTCAATCTCCAACTCCAAGTCGATCGTGACCGCGCTGGGCGATGAAGCACGCGGTGTGGCGTTCACCCAGGTGATCCCGTACCCATGGCGCCAGACCACTTCGCTGACGCGTGACTTCGCCGCCGTGATGGCGCGCGAAAACACCGAGATCGACTGCGACCGATTTCATCGGTTACCTGAACGTGCGCGTGTCGGCCCGCAGAAGCACCACGGCTCGAGCTTTGTCGACCTCACCATCGGGGGGCAAATGGGCGCTACATGCGCTGAGTGCGCCGCCCGATCAGGCTCTCAGACGAGCGGGCGCTGCGGCGGCTTGCCGTCGCCATAAAGCTCTGCGGTGCGGGCCAGCGCGCTGCCATCCTTCAGGAACAACAGCCCGTTCTCGATTCGGTGCAGGCCGCGGCGCTCCAGCTTGCGCAGGGTCTTGTTGGTGTGAACCAATGACAAGCCCAGCGCATCGGCAATGTGCTGCTGAGTCAAAGGGAAGGGCACACCGCCCGCGCCCGCGTCGGGAAACATCGCCGCCGCCCGCTTGAATAGCAAAATCAGCAGCACCGCCACCCGCTCTTCGGCGCTGCGCCGCCCCACCGACAGCAAGCCATCGTCGACCAGCGACTGCTCCTGCGCGATCAGCCAGGTGAGGTTGAAGCCCATGTGGGGCATGGTGCGGTGAAGCTGCCACAAGGTGTCGCGCGCGAACACGCACAGCTGCACATCGCTCAGCGCTTGCACCCCGTGCGACAGCGCGTCCGACATCTTCTGCTGCACGCCGATGAAGTCGCCCGGCAGCAGGAAGTTGAGAATCTGCCGCCGCCCGTCACTCAGTGTCTTGTAGCGAAACGCCCAACCTGACCACAGGGTGTAGAGCAACGCGTCGGTCTGGCCTTCGTGAATGATGTCTTTGCCGGCGCTCAGGCCCACCTGCCCGCGTTTGAGCGACTGAATCAGCGCGACGTCTTCGTCCGCATGTGGCATAAACAGCTGCAGTGTGCGCAGCGGGCAGTCCTTGCACCTCACTTCCTTCATGCCGTTCTCCCTTCGGGCCCCATGGGTAGCAAGTATCGGCCACACAACGCTATGTCATTCGACACAGCGGCGCCCGAAAGGCGCCGCTAGATTGCGACATGCATTGTGAAACCACCCGCGTCATGTCAGCGACCGACCTCGTTTCTTGCGTCTTGTGGGTCAGCTGGCTGACGCCAGAAACGAGCCTCAGCGTTGTGAAGGACATCTGGCAGACATCGCGCCAACGCAACGCCACGCTGGGCTTGACGGGTGCCGTCATCTTTGACGGTGAGCGCTTTTGCGAGCTGTTGGAAGGCCCCGTGCTCGACATCTCGGCGGTCTACCGCGATGTCGAGGCCGACCCCCGCCACACCGGTCTGCGGGTGCTGCACATCTCGCCGGTTGGCACGCCGAGACGCCAGACGCAATGGCGCAGCGGCTACTGTGACGCATCGGCACTCGACCCCTTCTTTGATGAAACCGGCTTGCAGGGCGAACCCGCCGCGTCGGCGTTCCTTGGCCTGCTGCCGCGCTGTGACCTCTCGCCCTGAGGCCATGAGGCTTGGCCAAGAGGTCGGACTCTTCCTACCGGCGCCAGGCCGCTGATCCGACCCGCAGTTGGGCGGGCCACCGGTGGCCATGGTTGACTCGCTTGCCTATCGTTGCCTTCTCACATTCACTCCCCGTAAAGGAGAAGACCATGAAGGCAACAACACCGAAGACGGTGGCTGGCAATAGCAGCAAGATTCAAGGCGAAGGCGACTACGAAGCTGCTCGCCGATATGACAAGTCGGCGCAAGACTTCGCTCAATCGGGCAAGGTGGCCGAGGCTGCGCGCAAGGCCAAGCCGCATGACCCCAAAGAAGCTGAAGACTTGAAGCGTGCGGAATCGATTGGCAAATCGCGCTCCAAGGGTGAAGACCCTGGAGATTCGCGGTGAACTCGAAG
>JBBRFR010000081.1:0-12509 GCA_038241485.1 Burkholderiales bacterium | reverse complement strand
GGTCGTGGTATTGCTGTACACCTCGGTGAAGATCGAGGGCGACTTCCCCGGCGCAAACAGCTTCCACGCCTCTTCGGCCGTGAAGCTCAGGAACGGCGCCATCCAGCGCAGCATGGCGTGCGTGATGTGCCACAGCGCCGTCTGCGCGCTGCGCCGTGCGAGCGACTTGGGCGCCGTCGTGTACAGCCGGTCTTTCAGAATGTCGAGGTAGAACGCGCCTAAGTCTTCACTGCAATACACCTGCAGCTTGGCCACCACCGGGTGGAACTCGTACACCTCGTAGTGCGCCAGCACCTCGGCCTGGAACGCCGCTGCGCGCGCCAGTGCATAGCGGTCGATCTCCAGCATCTCGCTCAGCGGCACCGCGTCTTTGGCGGCATCGAAGTCACTGGTATTGGCCAGCAAAAATCGCAGCGTGTTGCGGATGCGGCGGTATGAGTCGACCACACGTTCCAGGATTTTCTTGTCGATGGCCAAGTCGCTCGAATAGTCGGTGGCCGCGCACCACAGGCGCAGGATCTCGCCACCAAACTTCTCGGCCGACTCGCCCAAGGGCATGTAGTTGCCCAGGCTCTTGCTCATCTTCTTGCCTTGGCCGTCGACCGTGAAGCCGTGGGTCAGCAGGCCGCGGTAAGGCGCATGGCCTTCCATCGCGCAGGCGATCAGCAGCGAAGAGTGGAACCAGCCGCGGTGTTGGTCGTGGCCTTCGAGATACAGGTCGGCCTCGGGGCCGCTGTCGCTGGTGGTGCCCGGGTGGCTGTGGCGCAGCACGTGGAAGAAGGTCGAGCCCGAGTCGAACCACACGTCGAGGATGTCGTTGCTTTTGGTGTATTGATCGGCTTCGGCGCCCAGCACCTCTTCGACCGTCAGCTTCGACCAGGCCTCCACACCGCCCTGCTCCACTACGCTTGCCGCGCGGTCGATCAAGGCCATGGTGTCGGGGTGCAGCTCGCCGGTTTCCTTGTGCAAGAAGAACGGCAGCGGCACGCCCCAGTTGCGCTGGCGGCTGATGCACCAGTCGGGCCGGTTGGCGATCATGTCGTGCAGCCGCGCCTTGCCGTTCTCGGGGTAGAAGCTCGTCTCTTCAATCGCATCGAGCGCGGTCTGGCGCAGGGTTTTGGCGGGCTTTTCGCTTGCAAAAACACCCACACCTTCGTCCATGCGCACGAACCACTGCGCCGCGGCGCGGTAGATGACCGGCGTCTTATGGCGCCAGCAGTGCGGGTAGCTGTGCACCAGCGTCGACGTGGCAAACAGGCGCCCCGCATCGCGCAGCGCATCGGCCACCAGCGGCGCAGCCTTCCAGATGTTCTGCCCACCAAAGAGCGGCAGCGTGGCTTCGTACTGGCCGTTGCCTTGCACCGGGTTCAAGATGTCTTCGACGGCCATGCCATGCGCGCGGCAGGAATTGAAGTCTTCGATGCCATAGGCAGGCGACGAATGCACGATGCCGGTGCCGTCGTCGGCGGTCGCGTACTCGGCGGCATACACCGGCGAGAGGCGGTCGTAGCCGGGGTCAACATGGGCCAGCGGGTGGCGGAAGTTCAGTCCTTCGAGCTTGGCGCCCAAGGTCGTCGCGACCACCTTGCCTTCAAATCCATACCGCTCAAGGCACTTCTCGACCAGCGCGCTGGCCAGCACCAGCAGGCCGCGCTCGGTGTCGACCAGCGCGTACTCGATCGCCGGGCCGACGTTCAGCGCCTGGTTGGCGGGAATGGTCCAGGCGGTGGTGGTCCAAATCACCACAAAAGCATCTTTGGCGAGCGCCGGCAGGCCAAAGGCCGCGGCCAGCTTGTCAGGCTCAGCAGCAAGAAAGGCCACGTCCACCGTCTGCGACTTCTTGTCGGCGTATTCGATCTCGAACTCGGCCAGAGACGAATGGCAATCGAAGCACCAGTACACCGGCTTCAAGCCGCGGTACACATAGCCACGCTCGATGATTCGCTTCAGCGCACGGATCTCGTTGGCCTCGTTGCCGAAGTCCATGGTTCGATACGGGTGCTCCCAGTCGCCCAGCACGCCCACACGTTTGAAGTCGGCCATTTGCTGCGCGATCTGCTCGGTGGCGTAGGCGCGGCTCTTGGCTTGCACGTCGGCACGGCTCAGGTTGCGGCCGAAGGTCTTTTCGATCTGGTTTTCGATCGGCAGGCCGTGGCAGTCCCAGCCCGGGGTGTAGCGCGCGTCCAGCCCCTTCAACTGGCGTGCCTTGACGATCATGTCTTTGAGGATCTTGTTGGCGGCGTGGCCCACGTGCAGCTGGCCGTTGGCGTAGGGCGGGCCGTCGTGCAGCACGAAGCGCGGCGCGCCGTGGCGGGCTTCGCGCAGGCGTTTGTAGATGCCGTTGTCGGCCCACTCTTTCACCCAACCGGGCTCGCGCTTGGGCAGGTCGCCACGCATCGGGAAAGGTGTGTCGGGCAGATTCAGCGTGGCCCGGTAGTCGGTGGTGGAGGCAGTGGTTTTGTCGGTCATGGCGCTTGCACGCCGCATGGGCGCGCCTGAAGAAGTGGGGGCCGGCGGGGTGGGCCGCAAGCTCGTCAAAGAGGGGTGTGGGCGAGCTTTAAATTCGGTCGCGCGTGGTCTGGTGGCCAAGCGCTGCGTGTGCGGCCAAAAACTCTCGCGCATCGACAACGTCTTGACGGATGGCAACCATCAAAGCATCGAGCCCGTCGTAGCGGGCTTCATCACGCAGTTTGTGCAGCAGTTCCACGCGCACGACTTTACCGTAGCCCCCCTCGGTGCCGAGGTGGGCGGGCCAGTCGAGGCAATAGGTCTCGAGCAACACGCGGCCACTGTCGTCGACGGTGGGCCGCACGCCCAGGCTGGCCACGCCGCCGATCGGCTCATCGACCAGGCCGTGCACACGCACCACAAACACCCCCATCGCCGCCGAGCGGGCATGGGCAAAGCGCAGGTTCAGCGTGCGAAACCCCAGGTCGCGCCCGAGCTTCTTGCCGTGCACCACGTGGCCGCTGATGCTGTAGGGCCGGCCCAGCAGCGCCGCCACCTGGGCCATATTGCCCGCTGCCAGCGCCTCGCGCACGGCCGAGCTCGACACACGCAGGCCGTGCACCTCGTAGCTGTTCATGCGCGCCACGTCAAAGCCTTGGGTTGCGCCGGCCGCGTCGAGCATGGCGTAGTCGCCTGCGCGCTTGGCGCCAAAGCGGAAATCGTCGCCCACCAGCACATAGCGCGCACCCAGGCCCTGCACCAGCACGTCTTCGATGAAGGACTGCGGCGACTGGGTGGCCAGCGCCTTGTCAAAACGCAGCACCACCACCTCGTCAATGCCGCAGCGCTCTAGCTCGCTGAGCTTGTCGCGCAGGGTGGCGATGCGCGCAGGCGCCAGCTCGGGCTTGCCGGCCAGGCGCGAGAAGTAGTCACGCGGATGCGGCTCAAAGGTCATCACGCAAGACGGCAGGCCGCGGTGCTGCGCCTCGGAGCGCAGCAGCGCCAGCATGGCCTGGTGGCCGCGGTGCACGCCATCGAAGTTGCCGATGGTCAAGGCACAGGCGGGCGCGATGTCGCGGTGATGAACCCCACGGAAAACTTGCATGGCGTCGATTATCAGGGGCTGACGGCTTCGGGCCCGCTGAGCCAGCGCCACTGCCCTGGCGCCAAGTCGGGCGGCAGCGTGAGCGCGCCAAACGCACTGCGGTGCAGGCCTTCAACGCGGTTGCCCACCGCCGCCAGCATGCGCTTGACCTGGTGGTACTTGCCTTCGGTGAGCGTGAGCTTGAGCGTCAGCTCACCCGTCACCTCGCAGGCCGCAGCCGCCACCGTGGCCGGGTCGTCGATCAGCTTCACGCCGGCCAGCAGGCACTCGACCTGATCGGGGGTGACCGGGTGCTTGCAGGTCACGTCATACACCTTGTTCACGTGTTTTTTCGGTGAGGTGAAGCGGTGAATCAGCGCCCCGTCGTCGGTGAACAGCAGCAAGCCGGTCGTGTCTTCATCGAGCCTGCCGATGCTTTGCAGCTCACGCCGGCGCAGCGGCACCGGCAGCAGGCTGTAGACGCTCATGTGGTGCTTGGGCTTTTGCGAGCACTCCACACCTTGCGGCTTGTTCATCACGATCAAAACCTTGGCGTGGTACGGCCAGATCTCGCCACGCACAGTGAACACCAGCCCTTCGGGGCTCAGCTCCTCAAACGGGTCGTCGTGCACCTGGCCGTCGATTTTGACGTGGCCCGAGGCGATCAGGCCCTCACATTCACGGCGGGCGCCAAAACCTTGGGTGAAGAGGATTTGCGAAAGTTTCATCAAGAGCGAGATGGAAGGCAGGCAGCGAGGCCGCATCATCGCTCACGATAATGCGGCCGGTGACAACACCCCCCGCCTACCGAAGCACCATCGCCGCCCTGGCCACCGGCCAGCTCCTCACCTGGGCCGCCTTGTTCTACGCGTTCTCGTCGTTCGTGCTGCCCATGCAGCGCGAGTTCGGCTGGAGCAAGCCCGCGATGATGGGCGCGTTCACCCTGGGCATGACGATGTGGGGCCTCGTCAGCTACGCCGCAGGCGCCGCCATTGACCGCGGCCATGGCCGCTGGGTGATGAGCCTGGGCGCCGCGCTCGCGGGCTTGGGGTTCCTGCTCTGGTCACAGGTGCACACCCTGTGGGTTCTGTACGCCGCCTGGGCGCTGATGGGTGCGGCGATGTCGATGACCTTGTACGAGCCGGCGTTTTCGGTGCTGACCAAACGTTACCCCGACCACTACCGCCAGGGCATCACCTCGCTCACGCTGGTGGGCGGCTTTGCGAGCACGCTGTCGTTCCCGGCGGTGGCCTGGCTGATCGCGACCTGGGGCTGGCGCGTGGCATTGGTGGTGATCGGCGTCACGCTGCTGCTCGGCGTCGCACCCTTGCATGCCTGGGCCTTGCGCGGGCCCAACACACCGTCGCGAGCCCCCGCACTCGACGCAGCCGACGACGCCACACTGCACGAAGCCTTGCGCCACCGTTCGTTCTGGCTGCTCACCACCACCTTCGCGCTGTATGCCTTTGTCTCGGCCGCGCTGTGGGCGCACATCATGCCGGCCTTCGTGGCCAAGGGCACGAGCGAGGCGCAGGCCCTGGCGGTGGTGATGTGGGTCGGCCCGGCGCAGGTGGCGGGGCGGGTGGTTTACCTGTGGCTGGGCCGCTTCATCACGCCGCGCGCGCTGGGGCTGTGGGTGCTGGCCGGCACACCCTTGTCGCTGGCCGTGTTTGCGCTGGCAGACCACCTGGCCGGGCTGCTGTTGTTCGCGATGCTTTTTGGCGTGGCCAATGGGCTCAGCACCATCGTGCGGGGCAACGTGGTGCCCGACTATTTCGGGCGTGAGCACGTGGGGCGCATCAGTGGCGCGATGTCGAGCATTGCCCTGATGTCACGCGCTGCCGCGCCCTTGCTGGCGGCCTGGCTGCTGCTGGCCGTGCCGGGCTACCGCGAGGTGATGCTGGTGCTGGCGGCACTCGGCCTGGGGTCGTGGGTGGCGTTCGCGCTGGCGAGGCCGCCGCGCCGCTGATCAGCGCTGCGCGCGTTGAATCACGCTCTTGGCGCGCAACTCGGCGTCGAGCGACGCGTCGAGCGGCGAGCGGCACAAACCGGCATGGGCGTAGTGCAGGTTTTCATACAGATCGGCCGTGGCCGGGAAGCTGTCGAGCAGCACATGCAAGTCCTCGCCGGGCTCGATCTGGGCCAGTTCCTTGGACAGGTGTTGAACCACCGAACGGTATTGCTGCGCCGCAGTGGGCGCCAGGCTTCGCTCCAGGCGCTCCAGCAGTTGCGCCAGGGTCAACAAGACGCGAAAACGCTCCGGTAGGGTTCGGGTAGGGCTGCTCATGCACCAGACGTGGAGACACTGGCGCTGTCTTCAAGACGCCACGCAAAAAAGGCTGCGCTAAACTGCGCGCCCAGGTGCTGAGGGGCGCCTGCCCGCCAAAGAGGCTCTCACCCTTGTTCGTCACCGTCTTTTCGACCTGACAACCCATTGATTCGTTGGCCATCGCGGGAACGGCCTTCAACGAACCTGGAGTGTCGTCATGTCTTCCCCTATCCCCTCTTCTTCTCTGGCCGTGGCCACCAGCGCCGGCCCGCGCATGGGCGGCCGCAAGCCCTTCCATGACTTCGGAGCGCCGGCATGAACGCGCTCATCACCGAGCTGAAAACACGCGCCCGCTTGCGCCTGAACGGCATTCGCCGCGGGGCCGATGGTCAAGCCGCGGATCACCGCCTGCGCGACTGCCTGAATGCACAGGCGCGCGAACTCGGCTTTCTGCAATGGCAACACGCCCGCCATGTGCTGAGCGGCCAGGCAAGGCGGGGCGACGACATGGGCACTTTTTGGCACACGCGGCGCTGCGACGGCCTACTCAACCACTGGTTTGCACATTACGAGCGTGCGCGTGAGGCGTTGGCCGTGAGCGAGCATCGGGTGCTCGTGCCCTACCGCAAGCAGTTCATCGTGGTCGATGGCAACTACCTGAAGGAACTGGGGTTGTCGGTCGATGACGCGGCCTGGGCACACGCCAAACGCGACCTCGTTCACGCCTATGGCAGTGAGGCCTGGTTGGCGCTGAGCGAGCGCCGATTGGCAGCCTCACGACCCGCTGAAACAGGCACGGCGCGGGGCTGAAACACGCGGCGTCGGCCTTTCAGTCGCCGCCCGTGTGCGACCGCGCCCTCAGGGCCTCTTTTCGAGCGTCATCACGTCGTTCTCACGCTTCATTTGAAAACGCGTGAGGAAGCTGTTGCCCAGCAAAACGTAGGGCATCTGCGCCGGCACCACCAAGGCCTCGACGTTGTAGACCTGTACGTCGCCGATGCGCACCGAGTTGAGCATCACGCGGTGCACGGGCACATTGCCGTTGGCGGTGCTGGCCATGCCACGCTGGCCCTCGAGGTACTTGATGCCCATGCGTTCGGCATCTGCCTGGCTCATGGAAACATAGGTGGCCCCGGTGTCGACCACGAACTCGGCCGCCCGCCCGTTGATCGAGCCGCCAGAGGAAAAATGGCCACCCGAGCCGGCCGGCATCACGATGCGCGAGCCACCGCCTGCGCTGGCCACGCCACCCAGGTTCACCTGGGCGCCCCCCATGGGCACGGTGACCCGCTTGCCGGCCAGTTCGACCACGGCGGCGTCGCCCGTCACGCCGACCAGCTTGACGCCTTGCACGGTGCCACCCACCGCCACCGTGCGCGGGCTGCCGTCGATCATCAACAAGGCCTTGTCACCCAGGCGCCCGCTCATCGAGACGGTTTGTGGGGCGGCTGCGCCCGCCCACAGCGCCAGCAGGGTCGCGGCGAGCCACTTCACGATCAATCTCGAAAGTTGTCGAAGGACAGGGGCGCGTCGGGCACTTCGCTGCGGATGAGCGCCATGGCGGCCTGCAGGTCGTCGCGCTTGGCGCCGGTCACGCGCACCGAGTCGCCCTGGATGGCGGCCTGCACCTTCATCTTGCTTTGTTTGATGAAGGTCTGGATCTTCTTGGCGGTGTCGCTGTCGATGCCGCTCTTGACCGTGATCAGCTGCTTGACCTTGTCGCCGCCGATCTTCTCGATCTTGGCCGTGCGGTCGAGAAAACGCACGTCGACGTTGCGCTTGGTCATCTTGGCCAGCAGGATGTCGAGCACCTGGCCGATCTGGAAGTCGCTGTCGGCGTAGATCGTCAGCTCTTTTTCCTTCAGGTCAACGCGCGACGAAGAGCCCTTGAAGTCAAACCGGGTGCCGATTTCCTTGGCGGTTTGATCCACCGCATTGCGAACCTCAACAAGGTTCGGGTCTAACACGGCGTCAAAGCTGGGCATGGGTTGAATCTCAGTCTGCTTAATAGGCGAAAATTCTGCCATGCAAATCGAGTCGGCCGTCAGCTTGAAACCCTATAACAGCTTCGGCCTGCCGGCCGTGGCGCAGACCTTGGTGCGCATCACCGCAGAGGCCGACGTGCGCCGTGTGGTCGACCACCCGCAGCTGGGCCGCTCGCCCAAGTTCATCCTGGGCGGTGGCAGCAACATCATCCTCACGCGCGACATGCCGCAGGTGGTGCTTAAGGTCGAGGTGATGGGCCACCGCCTGCTCGAAGAGCGCGCCGACGCCTGGGTGGTGGAAGCTGGCGCTGGTGAAAACTGGCACGACCTTGTGGTCTGGACGCTGGCCCAGGGCTACCCGGGGCTGGAGAACCTGGCGCTGATCCCGGGCACCGTGGGCGCGTCGCCGGTGCAAAACATCGGCGCCTATGGCATCGAGATGAAAGACCGCTTCGAGTCGCTTGACGGCGTGGACCTGCTCACCGGCCGCACCGTCACGCTGAACGCCGAAACCTGCGCCTTCGGCTACCGCGACAGCGAGTTCAAACGTTCGCTGGCCGGGCGGGTGCTGATCACCCGCGTTCGTTTTCGCCTGCCCAAACCCTGGCAACCCGTGCTGGGCTACCTGGAGCTGGAGCGCAAGATGCTTGACACCGGCACCTTCACGCCCACGCCGCAGCAGGTGGCCGACTGGATCTGTGCCATCCGCCGCGCCAAGCTGCCCGACCCGGCGGTGGTGGGCAACGCGGGCAGCTTCTTCAAGAACCCGGTGGTCACGCCCGAGCAGTGCCGAGACATCATCGGCCGCGACCCGGAGATCGTGCATTACCCGATGCCCGACGGCAGCATGAAGCTCGCGGCCGGCTGGATGATTGACGCCTGTGGCTGGAAGGGCAAGACAGTCGGCCGAGCCGGCGTGTACGAGAAGCAGGCGCTGGTGCTGGTGAACCGCGGCGGCGCCATTGGCTCCGAGGTGATGACGCTGGCGCGGGCGATTCAAGAGAGTGTTTACGGGCGGTTCGGGATTCGCCTGGAGCCCGAGCCGGTGGTGGTCTAAACGGTTCAAGCCACCGGCGCCACCGGCGCCAGGCACCTGCGAAGCGGGTCGGGCCGCACGCGACGCTCAACTCACGGTCTTGGCCAACAGCGGCGCCAGCAGCGCGGCAATGCCGAGGAACGAGAAAAAGCCCACCACGTCGGTGACGGTGGTGAGGATGATCGACGAGGCGGTGGCCGGGTCTTGGCCCAACCGCCGCAGCAGCATGGGCACCAGCGCGCCGGCCAGGCCGGCGGCGAGCATCGAGATCACCATGGCCATCATGATCACGGCAACCAGCGCGAGCGAGCGGCTCCACACATAAACCGCCAACCCGGTGGTCGCCGCCACGGCGACACCGTTGGTCAGGCCCACCATGGCCTCCTTGGCCAACACCGCTGGCCAGTGGCGCAGGCTGATCTCGCGCAACACCAGGCCGCGCATGGTGACGGCCAGCGCCTGCGCGCCGGCATTGCCCGATTGGCCCGCCACCACCGGCAGCAGCACCGCGAGCGCGGTGAACTGGGCAATCGTGCTCTCGAACAGCCCGACCACGGCGGCCGCCAGGAAGGCGGTGAGCAGGTTGATCTGCAGCCACGGCAGACGCTTTTTCACCGCAAACAGCGGTGTCGACAAGGCGCGCTCATCGGGGCTTGCGCCCACCATGGTCTGGATGTCGATGCTCGACTCTTCTTCCACCGCGGCCATCAGCTCGGCCGATCGCACCACCCCGATGAAGCGGCCGCTGAGGTTGAGCACCGGCAAGGCGGTGATGGGCTGCTTTTGCAGCACCTCCACCACCTCTTCGCGTGGATCGAGTTCGCCGACCTGGGCGATCACGCCCCGCGTGATGTCGGCCAAGGGCAGCTCGCGCCCGGCCAGCGCCAGGTCCTGCACTTCAACACGGCCCGTCAACCGGCCTTCGTCGTCGACCACGAACAGCTCGCGCAGGCCACTTCGGCGAATCTGGCGCAGCCGCTCGATGGCCTCGGCCACCGTCATGCCGCTGCGCAGCGGGCTCACGCGCGGGTCCATCATGCGGCCGGCGCAATCGTCGGGGTAGGCCAACAGGCCGCGCAGTTCGTGCGCCACTTCGGGCTGCAGGCGGGCCAGCCAGGCCTCGCGCGATTCGGGGTCGAGCTGGGCGAGCACGGCCACACTCTGCACCGGCTCGGCTTCGGCCAGCACGTGCTCGGCCTGCGGCGCCGGCAGCAGCTCGAGCACGCGCATGGCCACGTCGGGTGCCAACGCCTGCCAGGCGCGCAGTGCGGCGTGTGGCGGCTGCGCGGCGAGCAGCTCGGCGGCCTCGGTGGCGGGCATGGCTTCGAGCAGACGCGCCGCTTCATGCGGGAAGTCGAGCAGGTAGCGGTGGGTGAGGGCCGCGTCGGCAGGCGCGAGGCCGAGTGGGCTCAGCGTGTCTGTGCTCATGCCGAGCCCCCCTGGTGGGTGGACTGGGCGGCGCCGGGCGTTGAGGCGGGCGAAGCGTCGGTGCTCGCCGGCATCACGGGCGGCACACGCGGCAGCACCGAGAGGCCTAGCCCCATCAGCCCGGCCAACGCCTGCCAGTAGCCACGGGCCAACAGCTGGGGCCAGGCATCGGTGCCCGACTCGGCCTGGGCCGGCGGCGCGGCGCGGCGCAGCGCCCGCGCCAGCGCATCGCTGGTCAGCAGGCCGACCAAGCGCTGCCCTTGCTCGACCACCGGCAGCGCCGAGGCCTGGGCCCAACCTGGGTGAGCCGCGGCACTGGCCAGCGAGGCATGCGCTGCCAGCACCGCGCCAGGGCGGTGGGCCAGTGTGGCCAGCGTGGCCACGGGCGGTGCCACCAGCAGGGCAGCCAATTGCACCGAGCCGACGAGCCGGCGCGAGGCGTCACACACGAACACCGTGGGGTGCGTGAGGGCGGCCGCGCGCGCGCGCTCCAAGGCGTCGGACACGCGGGTGTCGCCACCCAGCATCACCACATCGGGGTCGGCCCAGGCGCCGAGGGCGTCTTCGGAAAAGCCGAGCAACAGCGCCGAGGCCAGGGCGGCGGCGGTGGGCAGCCCGGCCACCAGCCGTTGCCGGCGTGGCTCGGGCAGGTGGCGCAGCAGCGCCACCTTGGGCTGCGTGCCCATCGGCGCGAGCAGCTCCTGCACACGTTCGTCATCGAGCGCTGCGATGCACAGGCCAGCCCGGTGCGGCAGCATCGCAGCCAGCACGGCGGCGCCGAGCCGGGCCGGCACGCGGCCCAACAACTGCGCCGCATCGGTGGCGGGCAAAGCGTCAAGCACGGTGGCGGCTTGCGCCGGGTGCTCGCGCATGAAGGCGAGGCTCAAGGGGTGCTGGGGGGTGTCCGACATGGCGCGGCGGGCTGGTGGCCTGGGGGGTTCAGGCGGCGTCGGGCCGGGCGATCACCACGATCACCTCGTCGTGGTAGACCCGTGCCGGCACCAGCATGCGGCCATCGGGTGTTTCAAGCACCAGCGAGGTGGCGGTGAGGTCGACGATGCGGCCCTCATGGCCGGCCACGCGCACCCGCTGGCCGAGCTGCAGCGTTTGGCGCAGATAGAAGGCACCGATCATGTTGGCCACATGGCCACGTGCGCCCAGCGCCACCGCCACCGTCACACCGCCCAGCACCGAGGCCACGATCACGGCGGCAAGAATCGCCACCCAGGTGACCTTCAGCCCGATCTGGTCGGCACCGACCAGCAGCGCCATCACGAGGGTGGCGCCTTGCGCGAGCCGCGCCAGGGCTTTGCGCTGCGAGGTGGCCAGCCCACTCGCGGTGGCCTGCACCAGGTCGCCCACGAAGCCCGACAGCACATAACCTGCCACCACGATCAACAGCCCGGCGGTGAGCGTGGGCAGCTGGTCGAGAAGGCGCGCGAGCCAGGCGGTGAAGGTGGTGAGGCCGAGTGTTTGGGTGGCCGCGGTCACGAAGAGCAGCAACACCACCCAGTAGACGACGGTACCGAGCACCTTGGCCGAGCGCCCGACCTGCCAGCGCGACTGGCCGGTGCTGCGCGTGACGAGTGTGTCAAGCAAACCGGCGGCGCGGCGCGTGAGCATGCGCAGCAAACGCGCGAGCGCCCAACCCACCAGCAGGAGCAGCAACGCACCGAGCAGGTTCGGCAGATGGGCCGTCAGCCCGTCCAGCGAGGCTGTGGTGGCGCGGTCGAGAGCGTCGGCGAAATTGTTCATGGGGGTTGATCGTATGCCACCCTATGACCCGCTCGGCGCGCCCCGAGAAAAGGGTGAGACCTCCTGGAAGACCACAAAAGCGTCGCGCGCATGGGGCGTGACGACGATGCCCGCCGCACGGGTTGCGGATGCACTGGATCGCCGGGACTTCAACAGCCCGCTAAGGACTTCTAAGGCTTCGCCCCGGCCTCGAACCAGCGCTTCACCAGATCACGCTCCTCTACCGTCATCTGCGTCGCGTTGTTCATCGGCATCAGCTTGAGCACCACCACCTGCTGGTACACCGCCTGCGCGTGGCGCGCCAGCAGCTCGGGTGTGTGCAGCTGAATCGCCTTGCTGGCCAGCTGCTCGTTGTGGCACATGGCGCAGCGCTGCGCCATCACTTGCTGCACCTGGGCAAAGGCCGGCGGCGCAGCAGCCGCAGAGACCGTGGTAGAAGCCGCCGGCTTCGACGCCGTGGCCACCCCCGCCAGCAACACCACGCCCACGATCGCATACGCCCAA
>JBBRFR010000080.1:0-12589 GCA_038241485.1 Burkholderiales bacterium | reverse complement strand
GTTGAGGAAGATGCAGCCGTACTTTTGCGCCACCTGCGAGATGGCGTTGGCCGCGCCCGAGTGCAGCGCGCCGATCATGAAGGCCACTTCGTTGCGGGTGATCATGCGCTCGGCCACACGCGAGCCAGTGGCTGGCGTGGTCTCGGTGTCCATGTGCAGCGCCTCGATGCGCCGGCCCAGCACGCCGCCCTTGTCGTTGTATTCCTTGATGGCCATCATGGCGCCCAGGCGTTCTTCACCGCCGCTTGCGCCGTACTGGCCCGAGGCGTCCATGGTGAGGCCGATGGTCAGTGGCTTGGCCGTGGCGGCTTGCGCCCACACTCGGTTGTGCGCCCAGGGGCCAAAGAACGGCGTGGCGCCCGCGAGGCTGATGCCGGTGGCCTTGAGCAGGCGGCGGCGCATCGGTTGGGCGATGAGGGCGGGGGCTTTTTTGTCGGCGGTCATGGTTTGTCTCCAGGGGTCGGGTGGGTGTGTGGCGAAGTGGTCTTCGCTCGGGAGGACGGGAAAGAGAGCGCGGGAGCGCGCCGGTCAGCGCGGGACGAACTTCACATTGCTGAGCTGCTCTTGCACCTCGAGCAGCGAGGCGATGAAACGATCGCCGTAGCCGAGGTTGGCGGCCTGCACGAAGCTCTGGTGCGCGGCCTCGGCGATGAAGCTGCTGGTGGGCAGCATCTCGGTCAGGTGGGTGTAATAACGCAGGTCTTTCTGCGCATTGCCGATGGCGAACTTGAGGCCACCCAGGTCGCCCTGCAGCGCGCGCCCGACCATCATCTGGAAGATGCCCGAGTTCACGCCGCCGGCCGAGATCACGTCGAACACCTTCTGCAGCGAGAGCCCGGCCTTGGCGGCCGTGGCCATGGCCTCGGCAATCGCCGCGGCCTGCGTCATCGCCAGCATGTTGTTGATGAGCTTAAGCACATGGCCGTGGCCGGGCGGGCCGACGTGGATGATGTTTTCGCAGAAGGCCGCAAACACCGGGCGCAGCGCCTCGAAGTCGGCCTCGTCGGCGCCGACCATGGTGTTCAAGCGGCCTTCTTCGGCCTCTTTCGGCGTGCGGGCCAGTGGCGCGTCGATGAACTTCACGCCCTTGGCCGCAAAGTCCTCGCGGATGCGCGTGCTCGACGCCGGCTCGGCGGTGGAGCAGTCGATAACGATCAGGCCTTCGCGGGCCGCGGCCAGCAGGCCATCGCTGCCGTAGACGATCTCTTCGACCTGCGGTGAGCCGGTCACGCACAGGATCACGATGTCGGCCTGGGCCAGCTCAGCGCGGGTGTCGACTTCCTTGGCACCGGCATCGAGCAGGTCTTGCAGCGTGCTGCGGTTGCGGTGCGCCTTGAAGCGCAGCACGTGGCCCTTCTTCAGCAGGTTTTTGGCGATGCCGTGGCCCATCATGCCCAGGCCGATGAATCCGATGGATGCTGTCATGTCGTGGTTCTCCTTAAATGATTTGCGCGTCGCACCACAACTGGATGAGGCGCTTGTAGCGGGTGGCCACCTGGTCGATCACGCCGGCGTCGTCCAGCGTGCCGGCGAACCAGCCCGCGGCCGCGTCGGCAAAGAGTGAGCGGCCGACCGCGAAACCCTTGCACAGCGGCTGGCCGGCGGCGGCGCGAAACCCCTGCGACAGGTGGTCTTCACTCGCCTCCAGGCCGAGCAACAGCACGCCGCGGCAATGCACATCGCATTCGGCGACGACCGCGTTGATGTGCTGCCACGCCGCACGCTCCAGCGGCGGCGGCAACTTCCACCAGTCGGGCCAGACGCCGGCGGCGTAGATCTGCCGCATGGCGCGCGCCAGCGTGTCGGCATGGGCCGGCATGTCGCGCGGCGGGATCACTTCGACCAGCAGCTCGTGGCCGGTCTGGTTGCAGGCGTCGGCCAGCTCGACCAGGCTGCGCAGCTGCTCTTCGCGCAGCGCCACGGCATCGTCGGGGTGATAGGCCAGCAGGCACTTCACCACGTGCTCGCCCGGCCAGGTGCGCAGCGCCAGGCCCACGTTGGGGCCGTCTTCGAAGCGCAGCGGGCGTGAGCCGGGCAGCTCGACCGGGCGGGCCACCCACCAGCCCTGGCCGGTGAGCGGGGGCAACACGTTTTCGCCGTAGCGGCCGTCGATGATCACACCCGGGGTGGGGAAATCGCAATCGGCCGCGGCCTCGTTGCGCGCCGCGTCGTAACCCTGGCGCGCGGCATCGGCCACCAATTGTTTGAAGGCGGCGATGCGGCCTTGGCTCTCGGCGGCGGCGACGCCGTGGCGTGCCGCCAGCTCTTCGAGCTGGGCGCGGTGGTCGAAGGCCAGCACGCCCAGCGTGCCCCAGCGGCGTGTGCGGGTCGAGGCGCGGTGCAGGTGCTCGAGCACCGGGTCTTCACGCAGTCGGCGTGTGGGCGAACCGTGCCGCAAGAAGTGGCTGAGTTCGCCCCAGCTCGGCATGGCGGGTGCGCAGCCGTGGCGCGAGACGACGATTGCGCCGCAGGCGTTGGCGTAGCTCAGCGTTTGTGCCAAGGGATCATCGCGCACCCAGCCACGCAGCAAGCCGGCCATGAAGGCGTCGCCCGCACCCAGCACGTTGAACACCTCGACCGGGAAGCCTGGGCCGGCGACACCGCCTTCCACGCTCGCCGGGATGGGGCCGGGGAAGGCCACGCAACCCATCGGCCCACGCTTCATCACGATCAGCGCGCTGGACACTTCGCGAATGCGCTTGAGCGCCGCGATGTTGTCGCTGAAGCCACCGGCGATGTGGATCTCTTCTTCGGTGCCGACGACCAGGTCGCACAGTGGCAGCACCTTCTGCAGGTGCGCGCTGACCTGCTCGGACGGCACATAACGCTGCTCGCCCAGGCCGGGCGCAGTGAGGCCCCACAGCACCGGGCGGTAGTCGATGTCGAGCGCCACGCGGGTGCCGGCGGCGCGGGCGGCCTGCATCGCGCTCAGACAGGCGTCGTAGGTCTGCGCGTTGGAGAGGTGCGTGCCCGAGATCAGCAGCGTCTTGGCCGAGGCCACGAAGGCCGGGTCGACGTCGGCCGCCGAGAGGCCCATGTCGGCGCATTGCTCACGGTAGAAGACCAGCGGGAAGGTGTCGCGGTCGCGAATGCCCAGGAAAACGAGCGCGGTGAGGCGCTTCGGGTCGGTGCGCACCTGAGACACATCAACCCCTTCGGCCGCCAGTGATTCGCGCACGAAGCGCCCGTTGTGTTCGTCGCCCACGCGGGTGAGCATGGCGGCCTTGAGGCCCAGGCGCGAAGCGCCCACCGCGGTGTTGCAGGGCGAGCCACCGAGGTACTTGGCGAACGTCTGCACGTCTTCCAGCCGCCCGCCGATTTGTTCGCCATACAGATCGACCGCCGCGCGGCCCATGCAAATCAATTCCAGTGCGCGCATTCAGCGGCCCCCCTTGCCGTTGGTCGGGCGTTTTGTTTTGGTCGTCGGTTTGTTGGCTGGTTTGTTGGCGGCTTTGACCACGCCGCGCGCCGACTGCTCGGTCAGCCGGTGCCCGGCGCTCACCACCAGGGCCTGCGCCAGGCAGAGCGGCGCCACCAGCGAGCGGAAAGCTTTTTCAGAACCCAGGCTCAGCTCGAAACACACCCGCGCAGAGGGTTTGAGCGGCGACAAGGCGCTGTCGGTGATCGCAATCACCGGGATGCCACGCGCATGCGCCGCGTTGGCAGCGTCAATCACTTCTTGTGAGTAGCTGTGGAAGCTTGCAACCAGCAACACGTCTTCGGGCTCGATGTTGTTGAGCGCGTTGGCCAGCATGCCGCCCAGGCCGTCGAGCAGGTAGGTCTTGAGCTCCAGCTGGCTCAGTGCATAAGCCAGGTACGAGGCCACCGGAAAGGCGCGCCGTTGGGCCAGCACGTGCACGTGGCGCGCCGCGCAGATGAGCTGGGCTGCGCTCGTGAGGTCAGCCTCTGCCACGTTTTCTTCCAGCTGGCCTAGCTCGGACACCGCCTCGCCCACAAACTGGTGCAACACACCCACACCGCCGTTGTGGGCCTTGCCATGCCGGCGCAGCTGGTCGATGCGCTCGCGGTAGCTCACCGATCGCTCGACCAGGTGTTCGCGAAACACACCCTGCATCTCGGAGAAGCCACCAAACTCCAGCGCATTCGCAAAGCGAATCAGCGCCGAGGGCTGCACACCCGCCGCATCGGCCACGGCCGCCACGGTGCCGAGCGCGAGCTCGTTGGGCTTGTCGAGTGCGAAGCGCGCAATGAGTTGCAGCTGCTTGGGCAGCGTGGGGTAGACGCGTGAGATGTCGTCTTTCAGGTCGTCGTAGTTCAGAGCGGCGGTCATCGGGTTTTCACAGGTGTATAACACATCAAATTCAGAACAAAGGTTCTTGCATGAACGAAGAATAGAACATACATTCCATCCTGTCCAGCATTTGTTTCACGCCCCATGTCCACACAAACCCGACCTGCCCCGCTTGTCAGCACACCGATGGTGTTCACCGTGGCCCTGCTTGCCAGCACACCTCTGTGGCTGAGCCCGGTGGGGCTGTACCAGTACCTCGCGCTCGAAATCATGATCTGGATGATGTTTGCGCTAGGCCACAACCTTTTGCTCGGCTACGGCGGCTTGCCCTCGTTCGGGCACGGGGCCTACTTTGGTGTGGGCGCCTATGCCTTCGGCCTGCTGCAGCAGCGCGCCGATGCCGGCTTGCTCACCGGCCTGCTCGGTGCGGTGCTCTTGAGCGCCGTGGCCGGCATGCTGGTGGGGGCCTTCATCTCGCACAAGCGCGGCATCTATTACGCGCTGCTCACCATCGCCTTCGGCCAGGTGTTCTGGTTTGCAGCGGTCAAGCTGCACGCCATCACCGGCGGTGAAGACGGCCTGCTCAACATCAAGCGGCCCGATTTGTCGCTCGGCTTTGTCGACATCAAGCTGGGCAGCAACGAGGCGTTCTTCTACTTCGCGCTGGTGTTGTTTGCGCTGGTGCTGGTGGCGCTGTGGCGGCTGATCCACTCACCCTTCGGGCGCGTGCTGCGCGCCATCAAACAAAACGAAATGCGTGCGGCCTTTGTGGGCCACAACGTGTGGCTCTACAAGTGGCTGGCCTTCACCTTGTCAGCGAGCGTGGCGGGTTTGGCGGGGGCCTTGTTCGCGATGGCGCAGCAGTCGGCCTACCCCAACGTGATGAGCCTGCACAACTCGGGCTTCGTCGTGATGATGGTGCTAATCGGTGGCGGCCTGGTGAGCTTCTGGGGCCCGGTGATCGGCGCGCTGGTGTTCATCTTGACGCGTGACCTGCTGGGCGCCTACACCGAGACCTGGCTGCTCTGGTACGGCTTGGTGTTCATGGTGATGGTGCTGTTCCAGCCCGATGGCGTGGCCGGTGCGTGGCAGAAGGGGCGTGCGCGCTGGGCGCGGCGCAAACAGCCGGCTGCCCCCGCACCTGCCATCAATCACACCCCGAAGGAGGCATGAACATGGCCCTCTTTGAAGCCACCCAATTGCACAAACGGTTCGGCGACAACGTGGTGCTGGAGAGCATCTCTCTCGCATTCGAAGAAGGCCAGCTGAACGGCATCATGGGCCCCAACGGCGCCGGCAAGACCACCTGCTTCAACGTGCTGACCGGGCGCTACAAGCCCGACCGCGGCACCGTCACGTTTGCGGGGGAAGACATCACGGGGTTGTCACCGCGCGAGATTGCTTGCAAGGGGGTGTCACGCTCGTTCCAGATCATGAATTTGTTCGACGACGACAGCGCACTCGACAACGTGATGATTGCCCTGCCCTCGGTGCGCGCCAAGGGCTACTCGATGGTGAGCGACCTCGGCCGCGACAGCGCGGCGCACGACGAAGCCGCCGCCATCCTGGCGCGTGTGGGCCTGGCTGGCAAAGAGCGGGTGCAGGCCGAGAGCCTGTCGTATGGCGAACGGCGTGCGCTCGAGATCGGCGTGGCGCTGGCGGCACGGCCGCGGCTGTTGTTTCTCGACGAGCCCACCGCCGGCCTCGGCAGCGAAGGCACGGCGCGCCTGGCCGAGCTGATTGCCGAACTCAAACGCCAACTCACCATCGTCATCATCGAACACGACATGCATTTCCTGTTCAGCCTGGCCGATCGCATCTCGGTCATTCACTGGGGTCAGGTGATCGCCCAAGGTGACCCCGACGGCCTGCGCGACAACCCGTGGGTGCAACGCTCCAACCTCGGGGCGGTGACAGCATGAGCGCGGTGTTGAAACCTTCGGCATCGGAGTCGGTGCTTTCCATCGACAACATCGAGACCTTCTACGGCGAAACACAGGCGCTGTTCGGTGTGTCGCTCTCCATCGCCCCGGGCGAGGTGGTGGCGCTGCTTGGCCCCAACGGCGCGGGCAAGACCACCACGCTGCGCTCCATCCTGGGCCTCACGCCGCCGCGCCGCGGGCGCATTCACTTCGATGGCCACGACGTTACGCACCGCCCCACGCACGAGATCGCCGCCATGGGTGTGGGTTGGGTGCCCGACGACCGGCGCATCTTCCCCACGCTCACCGTGGCGCGCAACCTCGCCATCGCGCGCAAGAAAACTCGCTTTCGCAGCTGGAGCGAAAAAGAGTGCTTCGAGATCTTCAGCGCGCTCGAATATTTGATGCAGCGCGAATGCGAAAACCTCTCCGGCGGCGAGATGCAGATGGTCGCCATCTCGCGCGCGCTGCTGGGCTCGCCCGGTCTGGTGCTGTTCGACGAGCCCAGCCAGGGCCTGGCGCCCAAGGTGGTGCAAGACGTGATGTCGACCGTGTTGCGGCTCAAGCGCGAAGGTGTGTCGGTGTTGCTGGTCGAGCAAAACGTGGCCTGCGCGCTCGGCGTGGCCGACCGCGTGATCGTGATGCGTCACGGCAAGGTGGTGCACGAAAGCCCGGCCGAAGCGTTGCGCCAAAACCCTGATTTGCAACGACGCCTGCTGGGAATCTGACGCCATGACAAGCGCAACACAACCGCTCCTCCAAGTGCAAGGCCTCGTCAAGCGCTACCAGCGCGGCTGGCCCAACCGGGTCACCACCTTCTCACTGGAAGCCGACTTCCAGATCGACGGGCCCGCCATCGTTGGCGTGATGGGGGCCAACGGTGCCGGCAAGACCACCCTGTTCGAGCTGATCACCGGCAGCAACCTGCCCACCGGCGGGCGTGTGCGGGTGGCCGGGCAAGACATCCATCAGGTGCGCTACAAGGAGCGCGACCGCCTGGCGCTGCACTACCACCAGTCGTACCAGGTGCGCTCGTTCACCCGCACTCTCCCGGCCTTCATGTTGGAGCACGCCGCCAGTGAGCGCGCCCAGGTGCACCTGTTCGATGAGCCGCAGTTCAACACCCAAGACGGCTACATCGGTTTCATGCTCGATTTCTTCCGCCGTCTTCGCAGCGAAGGCCGGCTGGTGTTTCTCTGCCTGCACCCGAATGAGCCGGTGCACCTGGACATCTTCAACGAGGTCTGCGATCGCTACCTGTTCGTGCACAAAGACGAATCGCGTGTCAGCCGCGTGATGCAGGCGGGCTCGCTCAACCAGCTGGCGCGCGATGCCCGCGTGCGCCACTACCTGGGCAAGCTGGCGCCACTGGCCGACAAGGCGGCCTGAGCCCCCACGGCCCGATGCCCTAAAGGGCAGGTTCGGGTGATGGCGCTGCGGCGAGAATCTGGCGGGGAAGGGTTCCCCGCCGGAGTTGCGCGCCAATGAAGTTGTTGCTGGTAGACGACCACCCGCTGTTCGGCGTGGGCTTTGCGCATGCGCTGACGCACGCGCATGCGGGCATCGAGGTGCAGACGGCCCTCACCCTCGACCAGGGCCTGGTGCTGGCCGCGCAGACCAGCGATCTCGACGTGGCGCTGATCGACTACCGCCTGGGCGGCCACAGCGGGCAGAGCGGCCTCGATGGCCTGCGCCGCTTCGGCGCCCACCACCCGCTGGTGGCACGGGTGCTGATCTCTGGCGACGAAGATGCAGCGCTTGCGGCGCGTGCGCGGGCGGCTGGGGCGGCCGCGTTTCTGGGCAAGTCGCTGGCCATCGGCCAGGTGCTGCACGCCTTGCAGGTGGTGTGTGGCGGGGGTGAACATTTCAGCGCCGCAGCCTCGGCGCTGTCACACCGTGATGCCGGTGACGCCGGGCCCACGGCACGCCAGCTCGAAGTGCTGTCGCTGATCGCACGCGGCCGGCAAAACAAACACATCGCCGACGAGCTTGGCATTGCCGAACGCACGGTGAAGCTGCATGTCACGGCGCTGCTCGATGCCCTGGGCGCGAACAACCGCACCCATTTGCTGGTGCGCGCGCGCGAAGTGGGGTTGCTGTAGATGATGGCGCGCATGCCGAGCTGGCTGAGGCTGATTCCCGACGATGTGGAGCCCGGGCAGCTCGAACGCCTGTTGCGGGTGAGCCCGGTGGCGTCGGCCATCAGCATCGTCGGTGCGGTGGTGGTGTGCGTGCTGTACCTCAAGGGGCCTGTTGACGAAGAGCTGGTCGTTTGGCTGGCCTTGTTTGGCAGCGTGAGCCTGGCGCGCATGCTCGCGGGTCTGTTTGCGATGCGCGGCTCCCAGCTGAGTGCGAACCCGCAGCGCTGGGTGCAATGGGGCCTGGGCAGCACGTTGGTGCACGGCTTGCAGTGGGGCTTGCTCAGCGTGGTGCTGAGGGTTCCGGGCAACGCCGAAGCCGAATCGATCCTGCACATCACCCTGGCGACGGTGGCCATGGGTGCGGCGGTGCACCTGTCGGGCTTCTACCGCTCGTTGGTGGCCTACGTGATGTGTGTGCTGGGTCCGCTGGTGCTGCGTGACTTGCTCGTCGGCACGCCGTACCACTTCGTGATGGCGGCGCTGTGCTTTCTGATCGGTGTGTACACGCTCATCAACGGCCGCAACCAGTCGCGGCTGATCGAAGCCCTGCACCTGGAGAACCAGCGCAGCGAGGCCGCCCGTCGCGCGGCCGAGGAAGCAAGCGCCGCACGCACCCGTTTTTTTGCCGCGGCCAACCACGACCTGCGTCAGCCGTTGCATGCCATAGGTTTGCTGGCGCACACGCTGCACGCGCAAGGCGCGAGCGCCGCGCCTGCCGACGTCGCTGACGTGGCGGGCCACCTGGTCGAGTGTGTGGAGGGCATGACGCAGGTGGTCGACGACCTGCTCGACATCACGCGGCTCGACGTGGGCCACCTCACGCCCAAGGGCGACACCTTCATGCTGGACGAGCTGGTGCGTGAGGCCTGCCAGCCCTACCAGGCGCTGGCCCGCGCCAAGGGCCTGCGCTTGAGCACGCAGGCGCAGCCGCTGGCGGTGCGCAGTGACCGCGCGCTGCTGGCGCGCGTGCTCGCCAACCTGGTGTCTAACGCCATCCGCTACACCCGCGCCGGCACGGTGAGCCTCATGGCGCGGCGACAGGGCGAGCAGGTGCTGCTGAGCGTGGAAGACACCGGCATCGGCATTGCGACGGAGCACATGCCGCGCATCTTTGAAGAGTTCTACCAGGTGGGCAACCCGGCGCGCGACCGCCGCCTCGGGCTGGGCTTGGGCCTGGCGACCGTCAAGCGTCTGAGCGACCTGCTGCAACTGGCGGTGTCGGTGCAGTCAGTGCCGGGTCGCGGCAGTGTGTTTCAGCTGGTGCTGGCGCTGGCATCGCACGCCGATGTGGCGGCGATGCGGCGGCCCGGCGAGCCGGCTGTCGAGCCGCTGGCGGCGTCGCAGCGTGTGCTGGTGATCGAAGACGACGCCGATTCGCGCAATGCCTTGCTTGGCCTCTTGCGCCAATGGGGCTGCGACGCGCGCGCGGCACCGAGCACGCGCGAGGCGCTCGCGTTGCTGGGCCAGGGCTTCACGCCCGATGTGCTGCTGGTCGACCTGCGGCTGGCCGATGGGGCCAGTGGCCTGGATGCGATCGACACACTGCGCGCGGCCGTGGGCCAAGATTTGCCGGCGCTGGTGGTCACCGGCGACGCCGGCAGCGAGCACATGCACCAGGCCCAGGCGCGAGGCTTCGCGGTGCTCGTCAAGCCGGCACGGCCGATGCAGTTGCGCGCCTTTCTGAGCCAGGCCTTAAGCGCCCACTGACTCGGGCCCGTTCTCGCTGCATCTTTCACTGCATCTCTCACTGCATTTTCTTGCCCGACTGCCCTTTGGTGCTATGGGCGCCGGGGCTGTCGCGGCCTAGCATCGCTCTCACAAAGCTGTGCGCCTGGGCGCGGCTCGTCAGGGAGACAACGGGCATGAACACAACGATCAGCGGCTGGGCGCTTGCAGCGGCTTTTGCGGTCGCCAGCCTGACCGCGTGCGGTGGGGGTGGCGGGGGTGGCAGTGCTCCACCTCCGCCGCCGCCCCCACCCCCACCCCCGCCGGCAACAGGGTGGTCGACCACGTCGGCGCCGCTGTCGGCCGGCGGCTCCGGCAGTGCCAAGGTGGCCATGGACGCCTCGGGTCGCGCGCTCGCCGTGTGGCTCACCGTGCGTGCTGGCACCCTCGTCGAAGACGACCTGATGGTCAGCCGTTACGACCCGGCCACCGGCTGGAGCGCCGCGCAGACACTCGAATCGCGCCTGGGTGATGTCACTCGCTTCGAGATCGCGATGGAGCCGGCCTCGGGCCGCGCCGTCGTGCTCTTTACGCAGGCCAGCGACACCAGCAACAGCGGCGCCTGGGCCCGCCACTTCGACCCCGCAGGTGGCTGGACACCGGTGCAAGCCCTCAGCACCGCCACCGGCGTGGTCGACGTGGTGAGCGTCGGGCTCGACGTGCAAGGCAACGCCGTGGCCGCCTGGTCGCAGCTCGACGGCTCGCGCTTCAGCGTGTGGGGCAGCCGCGGCTCGGCGGCAGGCAACTGGGGCACGGCGCAGCTGCTGGAAAACATGGACGAACTCGGCCGCGCCGACGGCAACCCGCGCATCGCCGTGGCACCGCAGGGCGATGCGCTGGTGGTGTGGCAGGCGAGCGGTGGCACCACCGCCAACCGCGGCACCTGGACCAACCGCTACGCCGCCGGCGCCGGCTGGGGCACCGCGAGCCAGCTGGTGTCGGTCTCGGGCGGCTCGGCGCCTGACATCGCGATGGACGCGAACGGCAACGCGGTGATGGTGTGGTCGCAGATCAGCGTCGTCTCGGCCACTGAGATGTATGCGCTGATCCAGGCCAAGCGGTACCAGGCGGGCGCCTGGGGCGCGCCGCTCCAGGTGGCGCGCGAGTTGGGCGCCAACAGCGTGTTGAGCACCGTGCACGTGAAGATGAATCCGGCGGGCGCCGCACTGGTGACGTGGGGGCAGGGCGATCAATCGATCCGCGCCACCCTCGCGCCGGCGGGCGGCAATTGGCCCACGCCGAGCATCGTGAAACCGGTGGGCTCGCGCTCGGCGTCAACCGGCGTGCGTGCAGCCATCGACGGCCAGGGCAACGCCTTCCTGGCCTGGTCACAAGGCAACGATGCGGGCACGGTCGACACCGTGCTGAGCGCCTACACCGTGGCGGGCGGCTGGGTGGCCGGCGTGGTCCACGACGGCATCACCGAGATCGCCACCGACCCCTTCGTGGCCATGGATGAACGCGGCAACGCGTGGTACCTGTGGACGCAGTACATGGGCGCCTCCATCGGCACGCAAATCGTGGCGCGGCGCTACACCTCGGGGCGTTAACGCCCCGCCTTCTTTGCGACTCACTCATTCATTCAGGAAACCAGATGACTCGAACTCTTCTAGCAACCCTGACCGTGACGGCCATTGCGGCCTCCGGGTGTGCCTCGATGGCGGTGACCGACCAGGCCATCGTCGATCGCACCGCCTTTGCGCTCGGGCTCGACAAGACCGCCTTCACCATCAGCGGCCGTGTCGATGAAGGCACGACCACCCGCTACGCCGTGAAGACCAAGGCCGGGCTTGAATACAACTGCTTTGTCGGCGGCTCGTTCAGCGTAGTGGGACGCTCGGTGTCAGAGGCCATCTGCACTCGCAAGGGCGAACCCGTCAAGAACCCCTTGCTGCGCTGAAGGCAATGACGGCCGCGCTGTCATGGCTACCCGATCGGCTCTTACGACTGTCACGCAGTGTGGGACGCCCTGGCCGCACGCTTCACCGTCATTGCGCCCGACAGGCTGGGGCTGGGCTTCTCCGACAAACCGGCCGCCCTTGCCTACTCGCTGCAAGACCATCGGGCCGCACATCCCGCGCAGGGCGTCAGGTGGGCCACTGGCCGCAGATCGAAGCGCCGCAAGACGTGCTGGCCGCAGCGCTGCCCTTCATCGAGGCGGCCTACAGCGGCAGCTCGGTGAAGTAACGCCCACCGTGGTAGATGAGCGGCAATGCGCCTTCGCGCCGCTCGCAGCGCTCGACCTCGCCCACGAAGATGATGTGGTCACCCTCTTCGTATTGGCTGCGGTTGAAACACTCGAACACCGCAGCACTGCCCTCGATTACCGGCGCGCCACCGGCGCCACGGCGAAAGGTGACACCGGCAAAACGGTCGACGTCTTTGGAAGCAAAACGTTCGGCCAGCGTGTGCTGCTCGGCGGCGAGGATGTTGATCGCGTAGTGCGAACCGGCGCTGAACGCCGGCATCGAGCCGGCCCGCTTGGACAAGCTCCACAACACCAGCGGCGGCGACAGTGACACCGAGTTGAATGAGTTGGCGGTCAAGCC
>JBBRFR010000079.1:0-12595 GCA_038241485.1 Burkholderiales bacterium | reverse complement strand
GGCGGTGGCCAGCACCATGCTCACCACGCCGATGGTGTCGCCTCTGCTCCTGAAGATGAAACAGCTCGTGTCTCGATCGGCGTGAAATGCGCCGCTTAAACGACCCTTCGCGGCTGTCACGCAAGCCGGTCGCACGAGGGGCTGGCGATACAATCGAGGCTTCTCGCAGCAGGCCCTTTACACCGGCAACACGCTTGCACCCGACCCTCTCTCCGGCTCCCAGAAGTACCGAATCAGTTGCATGAAATCGCCTGCCTTCACTGATCTCGCTTCGCAGCCCTTCACCCTCACCGCCCCCGCACCGCTGACGTTCCAACGGCTTCGCGCGCGTGACGGCCTCGCGCCGCCGCGCCTGCTGGGTGGCCGCTGGGTCGGGGCCGCCGCCCAAGCGCTGCAAGCCCCACTGATGGCCGGTGGCGACAGCGTGCTCGACGCCTGGGCGTCCAGCACCGCGCCGCAAGAGCAGCAACATGGTTGCGTGCACTACGTGAGCGACGGCCAGTGGCTGCATGGCTGCGCGGTGGTCGACGAAAGCACCCTGGGCATGCAGGCCGCCGCGCACCAGGCCTATGCCGACCTGTTTGCAGTGCTCGCTGCCAGCCCATGCTCGCAGCTGCTGCGGGTGTGGAACTACTTTGCCGACATCAACGCCGACAGCCACGGCACCGAGCGGTACCGCCAGTTCAACGCCGGGCGCCAGCAGGCCTTCATCGATGCGCAGCGCAGTGCCTTCGACGGCTCGCCCGCAGCCTGCGCGTTGGGCACGCAGGGCGGGCCGCTGCGGGTTTACTTTCTGGCCGGCCGCCAGGCGCCCCTGCCGATCGAAAACCCGCGCCAGGTGAGCGCCTACCGCTACCCCGACACCTATGGCCCGCGCGCACCCTCGTTTTCGCGCGCGGCATTGGCCGACGTGGGGGGGGGCCGCGCCGCGCTGTTCATCTCCGGCACCGCCAGCATCGTGGGCCACCAGAGCATGCACTTGGGTGATGTGCGGCGCCAGACCGAAGAGAGCCTGGCCAACCTCAGCGCCGTGCGCGAGGCCGCGCTGGCCCGCGGCGGTTTCGCCTTCCCGGCCAGCGAGATGTTCTACACGGTCTATGTGCGCCACGGCGAAGACCTGCCTGCGGTGCGCGAGGTGTTCGAGCGAGCCGTCGGCGCGGGCAGCCACGCCGCGCGCGAAGCGATCTACCTTCATGCCGACATCTGCCGCGCCGAGCTGCTGGTCGAGATCGAAGCCCATGGCTTCGCCAGTGCACGGAGCGTGGTTTGAAGCGCACGCCCCTCGCCGCGCTGCTGCTGGCGGCATCGGCCGCTGCCGTGGCGGCCACCGACACCCCAGTCGACAGCCCAGCACCTGCCACCCCGGCCCCCACCGCGCCCATCCCGCAGCCGCAACAACCGCTGTGGGAGCTGGGCCTGGGCGTATCGGGCCTGAGCCTGCCCGACTACCGCGGCTCCGACCAGAGCCGCGGCTACCTGCTGCCGTTCCCGTATGTGGTGTACCGCGGCACGTGGCTGAAGTCTGACCGCAACGGCACACGCGCCATGCTGTTCGACTCGCAGCGGGTCAAGCTCGACCTGAGCTTCGGCGCCTCGGTGCCCACCCGCAGCGACACCCAGGCGCGTGAAGGCATGCCCGACCTGCCCGGCAGTGCCGAGGTGGGCCCCAGCCTCAACATCACGCTCGACGAATCGCCGCGTGACCGCTGGAAGCTCGACCTGCGCCTGCCGCTGCGCGCGGCGGTCTCGCTGGAGCGTTCGCCACGCTACGTGGGCGCCACTTTCTCGCCCAACATTAACCTCGACATCCGCGCCGGTGCCGCCTCCAGCTGGAACATCGGCCTGCTCACCGGGCCGCTGTTTGCCAACCGCCGCTACCACGAGCAGTACTACGAGGTCGACCCAGCCTACGCCACTGCACAGCGCCGCGCCTACGACGCACGTGGTGGTTATGCCGGCTGGCAGACCCTCGCTTCCACTTCGCGCCGTTGGGGCCCCATGTGGCTGGCCGGCTTCGTGCGGCATGAGAGCCTGCGTGGTGCGGCCTACCAAGACAGCCCACTGGTGCGCCGCAACTCAGCCCTGACCGTCGGCTTCGCGGTGTCGTGGGTGCTTACAACCTCCTCACAAACCGTCGCCAGCACCGACTGAGCCTGGCCGTGAAGCTGCTGAGACAACTCATCGCCGGCGTGTTCTTCTACCTGGCCTTGCTCGGCCTGGGCATCTTCTCGCTGGCCTGGAACCTGATCTCCTACGCGCTCTACCCGGTGCTGCCGCGGCGGCGTGCGCTGGTGATCGGCCGAACCGCGATCTCGTCGGGTTACCGCTTCTTCTGGTCTTACCTGGTGTTCACCGGCGTGATGCGCCTCGACTACGGCGAGCTCGACGTGCTCAACCAAGACGCCGGCCTCATCATCGCCGGCAACCACCCGAGCGCGCTCGACGCGCTGCTGGTCATCGCCAAGGTGCCGCGCGGTGTGTGCATCATGCGCACCAGCCTGATGTACAACCCCTTTCTCGGTGCCGGCGCACGCCTGGCGCGCTACATCCGCAACGCGCCGCCGAGCGGCATGGTGCGGGGCGCCGTGCGCGACCTGCGCGAGGGAGGGCAGCTGCTCATGTTCCCCGAAGGCACACGCACCATCACACCGCCGGTCAACAAGTTCCTGCCCGGCATGACACTGATCGCCCACATGGCCCGCGTGCCGATTCAAACGGTGATCATCGAAGCCGAGTCGCCCTATCTCGGCAAGGGCTGGCCGATCTGGCGCCCGCCGCACTTCCCGATGGTGTTCCGGGTGCGCCTGGGCCAGCGTTTTGCACACGAGGCCGATCACAGGGGCCTGCTCACGCGGCTGGAGGCCTACTTCGCCAGCGAGCTGAGCAAGCGATGAGCGCCGCGCCCGCCGCATCGGCCACCCACCTGCTGCTGATCCCGAGCTACAACACCGGGCCGCAGGTGTACGACACCGTGCGCGCCGCCCGCGCACACTGGAACCCCGTCTGGGTCGTCGCCGACGGCAGCACCGACGGCACACCCGAAGGCCTGCGCGCCCTGGCCGCTGCCGACCCCGGGCTCAGGCTGATCGAGCTGCCCGCCAACGGCGGCAAGGGCGCGGCCGTGCTGCACGGCCTGCAGGCCGCACGCGAGGCCGGTTTCACCCACGCGCTCACCATGGACTCCGACGGCCAGCACCCGGCCGACCTGATCCCGCTCTTCATGCAGACCTCGCTGCAGCGGCCCGAGGCCATGGTGCTCGGGCGGCCGGTGTTCGACGCCTCGGCGCCGCTGCTGCGGGTGCGTGGCCGCCGGGTCTCGAACTGGTGGACCAATCTCGAAACCTTGGGCGCCGGCATCGACGACTCGCTCTACGGCTTTCGTGTCTACCCGGTGGCCGATCTCATCGCCGTGATGCGCGGCCAGCCCTGGATGCGCCGTTTCGACTTCGACACCGAAGCCGTGGTGCGCCTAGCCTGGCGCGGCGTCAAGCCGCTCAACGTGGCCGCCCCGGTGAAGTACCTGTCGGCCGAAGAAGGTGGGGTCTCGCACTTTCGTTATGGCCGCGACAACCTGCTGCTGAGCTGGATGCACTTTCGCCTGATGGTCGAGTTTGTGCTTCGCCTGCCCAGCCTGCTGTTCAATCGGGCCTTGCACCGCCCGCCCTTCCAGGCATGAACGGCCGGGCCATGCCCCCCCAGTGGCGCAGCGAGCTGTGGTGGCGCATGCGTTACTGCTTTGTCATCAAGACGGTGGGCATCACCACCTTCACCTGGTTGTTTTTCATCGGCTACTTCCATGTGCTGCGCAACCCGGTCTACCCGGCCATGCCGATGCCGCTGACCGTGGTCGACCAATGGATCGGCTTTCAGCCGGCCGCCCTGTGGCCCTATCTCACGCTGTGGCTGTATCTCGGCATTGCGCCCGCGCTGCAGCGCAGCTTTCGCCGGCTGTTGGTCTATGGCCTGTGGGCCGGAGGTTTGTGCGTTGCCGGCCTTGCGATCTTTTACTTCTGGCCCACCACCGTGCCGCCGCGGCTGATGGACGTGACGGGCTACCCCGGCTTCACGCTGCTGCAAGGAGTCGATGCGCCCGGCAACGCCTGCCCGTCGATGCACGTGGCGGTGGCGATCTTCTCTGCCATCTGCCTACACGACCTGCTGCGCCGGGTGGGCGCACCGCAAGCCTTGCGCCTGCTCAACATCGCCTGGTTCGTGGCCATCGCCTACTCGACCGTGGCCACCAAGCAGCATGTGGCGCTCGACGTGGCCGCGGGTGCCGTGCTGGGCACCGCTTTTGCGTTGGCCTCGCTGCGCTGGCGGCCCGGCGAACCGGGGGTCAGGCTGCCGCGCCACCACCCGCACCGGATATCATCAGACCCCACTGATTCAATGGGTTCAAGGGGCCGAATCCGGTGGCCGTGAGAGGGAGAACCAGGCTCGCAGCAAGGGCCCGGACCAGTCGACGACAGACAGAGACAGACACAGGGGCGTTTCACAATGAGTTCGCTGAAAGAACTGCAGGATTTGATTCAAGAGAAGTACGGCATCGCCCCATCGGAGCTGGACCCGCACACCTCCATGCGCGAAAAAGGCCTCGATTCGCTCGCGCTGGTCGAATTTCTCTTCGCCGTGGAAGACCACTTCCACATCAACCTGCCCGATGTTGACTCCAACGTCGACACCCTGGCCGAGCTGGCGGCAATAGTCGACCGGGTCAGGGCGACTCAAGCCACGGCATGAGCCCCGCCCGGCCGCCCGAAGGGGCTCATTCCCGCTTGGCGGGATTGCGCGCAGTGCGTCAGGTGGCCCGATGAGCCTGCACAGCCCCATTGCCGTCACGGGCCTGGGCCTCGTCTCTCCCCACGGCGACACCCCCGATGCGGTGTTTGCCGCCCTGATGCGCGGCGAATCGGCGGTGCAATCCGTGTTCCCCGAGCTGCCCAAGCCCACGGCAGCGGCGACAGTTGCCTTCGATGCGATGCGCTGGTTCACCAAGCTGCAGCTCGCCGGCGTCGACCGGGTCAGCCAACTGGCGGTGGCGGCGGCCGATCTGGCCGTCAAAGACGCCGGCCCGCTGGATGCCGACCCCGAGCGGGTCGGTGTGTACGTGGGCTGCGGCATGGGTGGTGCCGGCTCACTCGAAGCCGCCTACCGCAGCAACAACGGGCGTGTGCCCCCACTCACCGTGCCGGCCTTCATGCCCAACGCACCCGCGGCCCATGTGGCCATGCGCCAGCACGTGCTGGGCCCGGTGCTCACCTATGCGGTGGCCTGTGCCTCGTCGGCGGTAGCGATTGCCGAAGCGGCCAAGGCGGTGCAATGTGGCGAGGTCGATGTGGCCCTGGTCGGCGGTACCGAAGCGCTGATCGTGCCCGGTGTGGTGCTGGCCTGGCAGGCGATGCAGACCATGGCGAGCTTCGCGCCCGGCGCCGCCGCCGGTGCGGTGCGCCCGTTTGCCGCCGACCGCAGCGGTTTTGCGCTCGGTGAAGGAGCGGCCTTCCTGGTGCTCGAATCCGCCGAGCGGGCCAAGCGACGCGGGGCACGTGTCTACGCCACGCTCTCCGGTTGGGCCCTCAGCTGCGACGCCACCCACCTGACCAAACCCGACGTGCCCGGCCAAGCCCGCGCGCTGCGCGCCGCCCTGCGCCGCGCCGACCTGCAGCCGCACGACGTGGGCTACTGCAACGCGCACGGCACGGCCACCCGCATTGGCGATGTGATCGAGCGCGACGCGTTGGCCGAGGTGTGGGGCAGCGATTTTGATGAGCTGCGCGTGAGCTCCACCAAAGCCTTGCACGGCCACCTGCTGGGCGCCGCCGGTGCGCTGGAGGCCGCCATCACCGTGCTGGCGCTGCACCACCGGCAACTGCCACCGAATGCGCACTGCAGCGAGATCGACCCGGCTTGCCGCATGAACCTCGTCACGGAGAGCGGCTTGGCAGCGCCTCAGCTCAACGCAGCGATCAGCAACTCGTTTGCCTTCGGCGGCACCAACGCGGTGTTGCTGTTCGAGCGCGTCTAGGCCATCGTTAACAAACTATTTAGTTAACGACGCACCCTGCCCCTCAATCTCTGTTGAGGCTGGCATGCATGGCCGCAGAACTGTGGCCGCTGTCGGCGCTGGCCGAGTACGTCGGCGCAACGCGGTCAGCGCGGGTTTTGCGCGCCTGGCCAAGGCGGGCAAACCACCTTGTGGCGCATTCCGGATTCGCACGAACGCGCACCGCGTGAGCTCTACCTGGAGCGCCGCAACCCGCAGTTCGAACGCAAGATGGCTCAGGTGCTGATGCTTCCCTGTCCATCCTGGCTGCGCTCGACCCGCATACGGGCGAGGTCATCGTCAATGTGGAGTTGCGCCATCGCAGCGTCGAGGTCATCGCCCTGCTGCTCCGACTCGATGCGCACCTACCCCTGATGCCGTCATCCGCGTCGTGCTCGACAACTCCAGTGCTCGTATGTCCAAGGAAACCATGGCGTACCCGGCCAGTCGTCTCGGTCGATTCAAGTACGTCCACACGCCCAAGCACGGCTCTTGGCTGAGCCTGGTCGATCCGCCTTCTCAAAGATGGCTCGAACGCTCATGCGCCACATCCGCGTCGCCTCAATCGACGAACTCAAGCACCGCATCCTCAAGGGAATCGAAGAGTTGAACGCTCATCCTGCTCGGTTCCAGTGGACGAACTTCGACTTCCAGATGACTTGATCCCGCGGACCGAAAGGCAAGCCATTTGCTGGAACGATGTACTGGGGTACTGGGCCCCTTGCAGTGGTGAATTGGCGAACTGCCTCGCGAGCACAACCAGAGCGCACTGTCAGCCTGAAGCCAGCGCCCAGGCTGTAGCCGAACTCCAAGACAACAAATAACCCCCACCAGCCCAAACCGCCGCGCACTTAAATGCATACACAAACTCACACAATCATCCAAATTGGGACTTGGCCTGAAATAACAAAAACTTGGCGCCTTTTGATATTGTCTGCCCCCCCCCACTGCTGCCAAGCTATATCCCCCACCAATAAAAACCAACTGGAGAAAGCATGAAAACATCTTGGCGTCTAGCCAAACTACTGCTTGGTGCACTATTCACCTTCGTTGGCGCAAGCACGAGCTTCGCTCAAATCCCGATTCCAACTAACCAAGGCACTAACTGGACCAGCACCACGCGAAACCAGTTTTATACGCAAGATCAAGGTTCGCAAATCATCCCGCTAGCTTGGTTTAGGGCGCTCAAACAAGTCAACGGCTTGTCGTTTTCCGCTTCTAGCCTAGGTCGCTACGGCTACTTACCCAACCCAAGCAGCCCCGTCGCAGGTTTGCCCGTGGGCTTTAGCACCAATGTTGATAGACAAACCGGGGTTACCCATGTCGGCTTAACTTGTTCTGGTTGCCATACGCGCCAAATCACGGTGTCGGGCGTTTCTTACCGCATCGATGGCGCCCCCGCCATAACCGACGTGAACACTTTCTTGTCTGATATGGACAGTGCCGTCGCCAAACTGTTGAACACGCAGACGGTGTTTGATCAATTTGCACAAACCGTACTCGGCAGCGGCAATACCGCCACCGCAAAGGCGGCGTTGCGCACACAAGTGAATGATTGGTATTTGCCCTTTCACACCCTTATGTCCAGGTCTTTACCAACCGCTTCACGTTGGGGGCCGGGCCGGCTTGATGCGGTGTCGATGATTTTTAACCGGGTGTCAGGTCTTGACATTGGCTTGACGCCCCCTTACATGATCCCAGAAAACATGGCCTTGGCGGATGCGCCTGCGCGTTATCCATTCATTTGGAACACCCATTTGCAAGACTACACGCAATGGACGGGCTTCTTTAAAAATGGCACGCCTTTACTTGGCCTGGGTCGCAATTTGGGTGAAGTGATAGGCGTGTTTGCCAAATTCCATCCGGTCAAAGATAGCACGCGTGCTTCGGGCTATGATTTCTTGCAAATCAATTCAGGTAATATTCCCGGCTTGAATGTACTCGAGAGTTTGGTTCCAAAAATCGGCCCGCCAAAATGGCCTTGGCTGCTCGATCCAATCAAGGTTGCAGCGGGCAGGAATGTATTCTATAAACCGGATACCACCCAGGGCAATAAGAGCTGTAATGATTGCCACGGCATTAGGCAAGGTGAACCGCGCGACGGCAACACCAACACTTGGGCGACGCCGATTCTCGATGTCGGCACCGATAGCCGCGCAGCCAATTTGCTCACACGCCGAGTAAAAACGGGTATTTTGCAAGGCGCGACGGTACCAGGAACAACGCTTACCCTGCAGGCCACTGATTATGTGGACCGCGTGCTCAGTGTGGCGGTGCAAGGGGCGATTGCGCAATATTATTCTGCCCCGCCGGCCGCGCCCGCGGAAAGTGGTCCCCGCCCAATAGGCTATGCGTATGAGTCGCGCGTATTGCAGGGCATTTGGGCTGCTGCGCCGTATTTACATAATGGCTCTGTACCAAGTTTGGCAGAATTACTAAAACCATCTCCACTACGGGTGAGTCAATTCCAAGTTGGCCCGGCGTATAATATTTTCACTGTCGGCTTGGCTAGCACACAAAGTAAATTCAACTTCACCTACAGAACTACCGACTGTACTCAACGAAACTCGGGCAATAGCCGCTGCGGGCACGAGTATGGAACCACCTTCAACGCGATAGAAAAAGCGGCTTTGTTGGAATATTTAAAACAATTGTAATTTCGCTAGCCTTGTTTTTCGGCATGCCTATTCGCCTGTTTGGCGCAAGGCATGCCGCAATCTGATTCATGAGGCGAGACCATCGCCCTGCTGCGCCGACTCGAAGCGCACCACCCCACCGATGCCGTCATCCGCGTTGTCTCGACAACAGCAGCACATCCTCAAAGGCATCGACGAGTTGAACGCTCAACCCGTTCGGTTCCAACAGAAGAACTTCGACTTCCAGATGACCTGATCCCGAGTGCCGAAAAGTGAGCGATTTGCCGGAACGATGTACTAGGCCATGCCGCCGTTGATCGAGATGACCTGGCCGGTGATGTAGGCCGCGTCGGCCGAGGCCAAAAACGCCACCAGCGCAGCCACTTCATCGGCCCGCCCGGCGCGCTTCATTGGCACCATGCGGTCGATGGTCGCCTTGTCGAAGTTGCCCTCGGCCATGCCCGAATCAATGATGCCTGGCGCCACCGCGTTGACGGTGATGCCGCGGCTCGCCAACTCCAGTGACAACGCCTTGGTGGCGCTGTTGAGCGCGCCCTTGGCGGCGGCGTAATTCACCTGGCCGCGGTTGCCGGTCAGCGAAGCAACCGACGAGATGTTGATGATGCGGCCCCAGCGGGTGCGGATCATTGGCATGGTGAGCGGCTGCGTGACGTTGAAAAACCCGTTCAGCGACACGTCGATCACACCTTGCCACTGCGGCTGCGTGAGCGCCGGGAAAGCGGCGTCGCTGTGGGTGCCGGCGTTGTTGATCAGCACCTGCACGGGCCCCGCTTGCAGCAGCGCGGCAATTACCAGCTGCGCGGCGTCGCGGTCGGCCACGTTGAAGGCCACCGCTTCGGCGTGCCCTCCCGCCGCTTCAATCTGCGCCACCAGCTCCTGGGCCGCCACGAGCCGGCTGTTGGCGTGCACGATGACGTGAAAACCATCGCGCGCCAGCCGCAGCGCAATGGCGCGGCCGAGGTCGCCGCTCGCGCCGGTGACCAGCGCACGTTTCGGGAAAGAGCTATTTGTTGTCATGAAGCCAAAGGCGTGTTGAGCACCACCGCCGCGCGCCCCTGGGCGAGCGGGCGGCCGGCGTGGCTGACCTGGAAGGCGTAAAGAATCTGCCGCGCATCACCGCTCTGGCGGGTGGCTTCGATGCGCAGTTCGTCGGGTGTGTCGGTCAACGGCAGGTCATCGAGCCGCAACACATGCAATTGCACACCACGCGCACTCGCCAGGTAGCCGGGGCTCGCGGCTGTGCCGGCCTCTTGCCCGATCAGCGCACCGTGCAAGGCCATGGCCTGTGCGGCGTATTCGATCGTGCAAGGCGACAGCAGTCCGCTGCGGGTGCGCAGCGGGTGGTCGGCATCACGGTGGTTGGTGGCGATGCAGACAATGTGCTGCGCGTCCCACTGCGCGAGCCGCGCCAGCAGGCACATGCTGGCGCTGTGCGGGATCAGAGCGGCGATGCCGGCGTGGTCGAGCTGCGTGGCCGTCACGCGAGGGGTTCCAGGTCGATGTGCAGCCCCACCTCGGGCAGGTAGTCGACCACGAGGCCGCGCTGTGGCTTGCCCTGCGCCAGCGCCAGCAGCAGCGGCAAGGCCGCGGCGGCGGGGATGATGTGCCGCAAGGTGTCGAGCGAGCCGGATGCGAGCGGCTGGGCGGCGGGCTGGGAGCTGGCCAGCGTGATGGTCAAGGCGGCGAGCGAGCGCTCGGTGGCGGTGGGCGTGAGCAACAGCGCCAGGCCAAAGTGGTCGGGCAAGGGCCGCGCCGAATGCAAGGGCTCGGGGTAGGGTGAGTCGCTTGCCACCAGCAGCACCGGCTCACCACCCAGGCAGACGCTGGAAGCGGCTTCGATCAGGCCCGCACCGAAGCTGCCGTTGTAGGCGCACAGGCTGGTTGACGGCGCCCGGCTCGCCACCGCGATGTGCCAGGCCCCCGACGACGCGTTGTGAACCGAGTTGGTGAACTTGGTCGGCGACACCACCGGCGCGGGCATGTCCAGCGCCTCGCACATCGCGTGGCAATTGCCGCATTCGCCGCTGGACGAGCTGAACACCGTGGCCAGCACCGTGGGGTCGACCTGGGCCTGAGCCACCGCCTCATCGGCCACGGCCATCGCCAGCTTGACGGCGGCACCGGCGCGCCGCCGTTCGGCCGCTGGCAGCCGCACCGGCGCGGGCAACACGGTCGGGGTGTTGGCGTGGGCTTGCACACCGCGCAGCACGTCGAGCGAGCTGGCCCACGAGCCGAGCCCAGGGCCTAGAAGACCAATGCCTTGAACCCAAACGCGCAAGCCGCTCATGTTGCAGCTCCAAATACCAAGCTGGCATTCGAACCGCCAAACCCGAACGAATTCGAGAGCACCCGCTTCAGGCTCGCGTTGCGGTTGGTTTGCAGGTAGTTCATCAACAAGGCCGGGTCACGCGTTTGCACATTGAGCCCCGCCGGCATCAGGCCATGTTCCAGCGCCAAAAGCGACACCAGCGCCTCCACCCCACCGGCGGCACCCAGGGTGTGGCCAGTGGCGCCCTTGGTTGAGCTGCAGGGTGTGCTGGTGCTGAACACACTGCGCACCGCGTTGTCTTCGGCTGCGTCGTTGCTGGGCGTGGCGGTGCCGTGCAGGTTGATGTAGTCGATGTCGCCGGGCTGCAACTGCGCGCCCGCCAGCGCCGCACGCATGGCGGCGATGGCGCCTGCGCCCTCGGGGTGGGGTGTGCTCATGTGGTACCCGTCGTTGCTCTCGCCGACGCCGAGCAGCCAGCCTTGGGGTGTGTCGACCTCACGCTCCAGCAGCGCAAACGCGGCCGCTTCGCCAATCGACAAGCCCTTGCGCGACGCGTCCCAGGGCCGGCAGATCTCATCAGACAAAAGCTCCAGCGAGTTGAAGCCATATAGCGTGCTCAGGCACAGGCTGTCGACACCGCCCACCACGGCGGCATCGATCAGGCCCAGGTCGATCAGGCGCGCTGCGGTGCCAAACACCTTGGCGCTGGACGAACACGCGGTCGAGACCACCCAGCTCGGGCCTTGCAGGCGCAGTGCTCGCACCACGAAGCCCGCCACCGAGTAGGTGTTTTGGGTGGGGCCATAGAGGAAGTCGGCCGGCAAGGCGCCGTTGGGCCCCCGGCGGCGGTAAGCCAGCTCGGTCTGCAACAGGCCCGAGGTGCTGGTGCCGAGGAACACACCCACGCGGCCCGCACCCCAGCGTGCCCGCGCCGTGGCCACCGCGTCGACAAAACCGTCTTGCTGCAGGCCCAGCCAGGCAAGGCGGTTGTTGCGGCAATCAAACTCACTCAACGCCGCTGGCAAAGCCACGGCGTCAACCCCCGCCACCTCACCCACCCAAGCGGGCAGCGCCAAGTCCATGAAGGTCACCGGCGCAAGGCCCGTGCGCTGCGCCTGCAAGGCTTCGAGGTTGGTAGCGCGGCCGGCACCGAGTGCCGTGGTCAAAGTACCCGCAGAAATGGCGACAGGTTTCATACGGCACGCACCTTGGCCACCAACAACACATTGGAAAACAGCGTGCCCCGGCTCATGGGCTGGCTGCGCACTTCGAAGCCCAGCGACTCCAACTGCGCGACCCACTCGGCCACCGGGCGCCCGGCGAGCGGCACCACGCGGTGCAGGCGCACCCAGGCCGCGACGGTATCGACCCACTGGCTGAAGCGAAAGCCCAGCCGAGCCGTGGCATCGCCCACCCGCAGCAGCAAGGTGCCCTTCGGGTGCAAAGCGCGGCGCGCCCGCGCCAGCACCTCGTTTTGTTCGGCGGCGTTGATGTAGTGCAAAACGTCGAGAAGAACCACCGTGTCGGCCTCGGGAAAAGGAACCTGGCGCATGTCGCCACAGACGAATTCGGCCGCATCGCCGAGCGAGGCTTTGGCGCGCTCGATGTCGCGTGGCCGCAGGTCGATGC
>JBBRFR010000078.1:0-12619 GCA_038241485.1 Burkholderiales bacterium | reverse complement strand
AAAAAGTTTCACCCCGTTGGGTGGGTAGGGCCGTAGAAGGTGTGTGTCTCACCCCTTCCACACCCCCATGCGAACCTTTCTGCCCGGCGTGCTGGCCGCCGCCCTTGCGCTGCTGAGCCCGCTCGCTTTCGCGCAACCGAGCCAGAGCCAACAACTACCTGAACCTGCGCCCCGCCTGGTGGTGCGCGACGCGCGCTTGCCGGTGCGGCTGGAGTCGGTGAAGCTGCACGCCGAGGTCATCGGCCATGCGGTGCAAACCCGTGTCGAGCTGTTGTTTCGCAACCCCAACGACCGGGTGCTCGAAGGCGAGCTGCAGTTTCCGCTGCGCGAAGGCCAGCTCGTCACCGGCTTCGCGCTTGACATCAACGGCGAGCTGCGGCCCGCCGTGCCGGTCGACAAGGCCCGTGGCCAGCAGGTGTTTGAAGACGTGATCCGAGCGCGGGTTGACCCGGCGTTGCTCGAAGTGACCCAGGGCAACAACTACAAGCTGCGTGTCTACCCGCTGCCGCCGCAAGGCACCCGCCGCGTGGTGCTGCAGCTCGCACAAACGCTGACCCGCGGCGCGCGCCTGGAGCTGCCGCTGAAGTTTGCCGACAGCGTGCCGCAGCTGAGTGTGGAAGTGCTGGTCGCCGATGCCGACGCCAGCACCCTGATGGCCTCTGCACCCGGCCTGCCGCCGCATGCGCTCACCCGCAGCCAGCACGCCAACGGCTGGGCGCAGCTCTCACTGCAGCAGACTGACTTTGCCGGCGCGTCGGGCCTGAGCATCAGCCTGCCCACACGCAACGACCCGCTGGTCGCGACCCAGGTGGCTGGTGCGCAGACCTACTTCTACGCCGAGGTGCCGGTGCCACTGCGCACGGCCCCGCGCGCCGCGCCGAAGCGCATCGTGTTGCTGTGGGACGCCTCGGGTTCCGGCGCCCGCCGCGCCCACGGCCGCGAGTTCGCGCTGCTCGACAGCTACTTCCGCAGCCTGCGCAACGTCGAGGTCTCGCTGCGGGTGGGCCGCGACGTGGCCGAGCCGGTGCAGCGTTTCAGCATCAAAGACGGCCGCTGGGACGAGCTGCGCCGTGTGCTCGACGCCCTGGCCTACGACGGGGCGAGCAACCTGCCAGCCCTGGTTGACACGCAAGGCCATGACCTGGCGCTGCTGTTCAGCGACGGGCTCTCCAACTGGGGGCTGGTGGGCGTGACGGCGCCTAGCCGCGGGCCGCTCTATGCCGTGAGCGCCGCTATCAGTGTCGACACCGCGCGGCTGCGCCAGCTTGCCGAGCGCAGCGGCGGTGAGTGGCTCGACCTGAGCGCCACTTCGACCGCCGATGCCACACGCGCTTTGCAAACACGCAAGGCGCGGCTGCTGCGCCTGCACAGCCACACGGCGCGCCAGCTGGTGGCTGCGTCACCCTATGCCCATGCCGGCCACCTGGTGCTCGCCGGTGTGATGAGCGAGCCGCGTGCCGACCTCACGCTGGAGTTTGAAATGCCGACGGGCCGCATCGAGCGCCAACAGCTCAGCGTGGCCCCGCGTGGCAGCGCCACCCAGGTGGTGCAGCAGTGGGCCCGCCTGCGGGTCGCCGAGCTGGCGGCTGAGCCTGATGAAAACCGCGGCGAGATCCGCCGCGTTGGCAAGGCCTATGGTTTGGTCACACGCGAGACCTCGCTGATCGTGCTCGACGCGGTGGCCGACTACGTTCGCTTCGAGATCGAGCCGCCCGCCTCGCTGCGCACCGAGTACGAGCGCCAGCTGGCGCAACAAGGCCAGCGCAACAAGCTCACCCAGGCGAGCCACCTCGACCGTGTGCTGGCGCGTTTCAACGAGCAGGTGGCGTGGTGGGGAAAGGCCTTCCCGAAAGACGAGCTGCGCATCTCGCAGGCGCAAGACAAGCTGTCGGCCAACAGCGTGGCGCCTGCCGCCGTGGGCCGCCAGGAGATGGCCTCGCGCCCGCCACCCGCACCCTCTGCGGCGCCGATGCTGGCCGAGCGCGCGCGTGAATCGAGTGACCCTGCCCAACGCAAGGCCATGGGCACAGGCAACGACACCGGCCCCGCACCCACCACCATCCACCTCACCCCCTGGGCACCCGACACCCCCTACGCACGCCGCCTGCGCGCCGCACCGCCCGAGGCCGTATACCAGCGTTACCTCGACGAGCGGCCCGACTTCGTCAACAGCACCGCGTTTTTTCTCGATGCGGCCGACGTGCTCTTCGCCAAGGGCCGCCCCGAGCTTGCGCTGCGGGTGCTGTCGAACCTGGCCGAGATGGAGCTTGAAAACCGCCACATCCTGCGTGTGCTCGGCTACCGCCTGCTGCAGGCCAAACAACCGGCGCTTGCCATCCCCGTGCTGCGCACCGTGCAACGCCTGAGCCCCCACGAGCCGCAGTCGTACCGCGACCTCGGCCTCGCGCACCACGACGCCGGCCAGTGGCAAGACAGTGCCGACCAGCTGTGGCAGGTGGTGTCACGCCCCTCTGACGGCCGCTTCCCCGACATCGACATGACCGCACTCGCCGAGCTCAACATGGTGATCGATCGCGCCGCCCGCGCCGGCACACCGCTGCACACCGAGGCCTACGACCAACGCCTGCTGCGCCACCTGCCGCTCGACCTGCGCATCACGCTCGCCTGGGATGCCGACAACACCGACATCGACCTCTGGGTCACCGACCCCAACGGCGAAAAGGCCTACTACGGCCACCGCTTGAGCTACCAGGGCGGCCGTGTATCACGCGACGTGACGGGCGGCTACGGCCCCGAAGAGTTTGCGCTGCGAGTGGCCAAGCCCGGCAAGTACACCGTGCAAGCCCAGTTCTACGGTCACCGCCAGCAGGTGGTAACGCCGGCCACCACGCTGATGATGCGGCTGACCACCGGCTTCGGCCGTGGCGACCAGAAGGATGAGATGGTGACGCTGCGGCTTGCGGGGCAGTCGGAGATGGTCACGGTGGGGAGCTTTGAGGTGGGGCGCTGAGAACGCATCGCAGCCACAATGCTGCGATGCAAAAGACGAGTTTGCGTTCAGTCGGTGCGGGTGTGCTGGTGCTCGTCTTGTGGTGGGTGTGCGGCACAGCGATGGCAAGCGGCGTCAACGGCTGGCGCTGGTTCGAGGGCGGACAGCCGACGGCACAGGCCCACGAGGCCGTCGAGCTGTTGCTTGATGCAGCAAGCCATGGGCTGGAACCCAACGACTACGGCGCGACCACCTTGCAGCAGCACCTGGCGCCCGCAGCGCGGGGCGCCCCGCTGGTGCCCGATGCGATCGCGCCGCTGGAGCACACGCTCACGCAGGGCATGGAGCGTTACCTGTCCGACCTGTACCGCGGCCGGATCGACCCGCGCCGCATCCACGAGCATTACTCCGCCGCCCGGCCGCCCGATTTCGACGCTGCCGAGGCCTTGCAGGGGGCCTTGTCTGCTGGGCGCCTGCGTGCGTCGGCGCACGACCTGTGGCCGCGTCTGCCTGCCTACCAGCGCTTTCGCGAGGCGCTTGCGCGCTACCGCGCCCTGGGCGAACACCCCGCGTGGAAAGAAACGCTGCCGCCCTTACCGGGCAGCGGGTCGGGCCGTGTGGGCAAGCTGGAGCCGGGCATGCCTTACGAGGGCACGGCACAGCTGGCGCTGCGCTTGGCCGCGCTTGGCGATTTGCCGCCGCAGCCTGCAGCCGTGGCGCCGGCTGAAACCACAACGCCGTCAGCACCGCCTAAGCTGCCGTATTACGAAAGCCCGCTGGTCAACGCCGTGCAGGCCTTCCAGCAGCGCCACGGCATCGCGGCCGACGGCGTGGTTGGTCGTAGCACCTGGGCGGCGCTGCAGGTGACGCCGACCCAGCGCGCACGGCAGATCGAACTCGCGCTCGAACGCATGCGCTGGACGCCGTTGATGCAGGGCCCGCGCATGGTCGTGGTCAACATCCCCGAGTTCACGCTGCGTGCCTACGATGTGAGCGAGGGCCGGATCGTGTTGCGCGAAGAGATGAAGGTGATCGTGGGCAAGATGCTCGACACGCGCACCCCGCTGTTCGACGAAGACATGCGTTACATCGAGTTCGCGCCGTACTGGAACGTGCCGCCCTCGATCACGCGCGACGAGACCGTGCCGCGCCTGCGGCGTGACCCGGGCTACTGGGACCGAGAAGGCTTCGAGTTGGTGTGGGGTTCGGGCGAGGTTCAGACCGCGCTCTCGTCGGCCGGGCTCGACGCTGCGCTGGCCGGGCGCGCACGCATCCGCCAGCGCCCCGGGCCGAAGAACGCGCTCGGCGACATCAAGTTCGTGTTTCCCAACAGCACCAACATCTACTTGCATCACACGCCGTCGGTGAGCCTGTTCGAGCGCGAGCGGCGAGACTTCAGCCACGGCTGCATCCGGGTCGAAAAACCCGTTGACCTGGCGAAGTTCGTGCTGAAAGACATGCCCGAGTGGACTGAAGAGCGCATCTTGCAAGCCATGGGCAAGGAGGAATCCTTCACACTCAGGCTGGCAGAGCCGGTACCGGTTCTCATCACCTACGGAACCAGTCTCGTGCGAGAGGGGCGTATCCACTTCTTTGACGACATTTACGGCCATGACCGCCTGCTGGACGCTGCGTTGCGCGCCCGCTCGGCCGAGCCGCTGAAAAGGCAGGCAGCACGCCCATGAGCAACACCCCCATCGGCGCTTGCCGGCGCCACTTCCTGCGCGGTTTCTTGCGCTGCGGCGCCCAACTGGCCGCGGTCGGTAGCCTGGCTTCCATTTTGCCCGCCCGCGCCGCCGCCGCGCCGCGCAGCCTGGCGCTAGCCCACACCCACACCGCAGAGGCGATCACGCTCACGTACGCCGAACAGCACGGCTACCTGCCCGATGCGCTGCAACGGCTCAACCGCTTCTTGCGCGACCACTACAGCGGCGAGGTCGGCCACATGGACCCTGCGCTGTTTGACCAGTTGCACCGCGTTCAGCAGGTGCTGGGCGCACGCGGGTCGTACCAAGTCATCTCGGCTTACCGCTGCCCCACCACCAACGCCAGCCTGCGCCTGAAGGGCGGCGGGGGCGTGGCCAAGCGCAGCCTGCACATGGACGGCCGCGCCATCGACGTGCGCCTGCCCGGCGTGCCGCTGGCCGAGCTGCGCGACGCAGCGCTTTCGCTGCGTGCCGGCGGGGTGGGCTACTACCCCGGCCAGGTGTTTGTGCACATCGACACCGGCCGCGTGCGCAGCTGGTAGGTGCCCGCGCGGCCTGTGCCGCGGCGGCACCCACCTGTGTGGGAACCTTACGCCCGCTTCCCCGCCAGGGGCGCGCGGCGACCACGCGCACCCAGACCTCTTGCGGCGGGGGGGTCATGGAAGCCCCTCGTGGGGGTGAGTGGATGCTTGCCAATGCAGCGCATGGGTGCAGTCTGCGCCACGGGAAGGGCGTCCCGATCGGAGGCTGCTGCCCGTGTGCCACCGGGGCAGGCGCCCCGTCGAAGCACTTGGGCAGCAACGCGCGGATGTCGAGGGTCTTGCGGGGTGATCCGGGGTTAAACAAGAGCGCAGCGTACGGCCATTCAGGGCTTGCCGCAGTGCTGTCACACTCGGCTCATTGTTCACAACGAGATCAAAGGAGACACATGGACGCCTTCTACTACTGGAGAAACTTCGAGCAAGACCTGAAAGCCGGTCTGCCAGGCTACTTCAAGTCCAGCTCCGACAAGCTGCAGATCCTGGCCGACGGCCAGCCCGAGTACATCTGGGTTTTCAAGACACCACCAGGCCGCAAGGGCCAGTTGCAGCTGCTGGGCCGCCTGCACTGGCGCGAGGCACCGACCAAGGGCTTTCGCAAGGAAGCGGGCTACTTTTACATCCACTACGACGCGGCGCACCCCAGCTCGGAGTTGTTCACCGACAGCGGCACCGACGCCGCGCTCGACGAGACCACCACCTGGGCCTCGCGCCACTTCCAGCAGATGCGCAGCGCCAACTTCAACGGCGTGCACGGGCAAGAGGCATTGCGTGGCCAGCCGCTGAAAGAGCTGGAGGCACAGGCGCGCGGTTTCCAGCGCCGCCCGGTGGTGACGCCGGTGCAGGCTGACCCGGTGGTGCAGGCCTGATCGGGTCTGGCCGCCCGCGCGGGTGTGCGTGCAGTAATCGGCACGCACGCTCCCGGCGCCGGCCCGGCCGAGGTGGCTAAATCAATACATTTCGGCGATCATTCCTCCCATGCCAAGCAAAGTGGTCATCAAGCAGGAAAGCAGCTCGGGCGCCTACAAAGAGGTGCGCCTGCACGGCAAGTCCATGACCGTTGGTGATGACCTGGTGCTCGTGCGCACCGCGCAGCCCAAAAAGCGGGTTGCCAGCACCCGCGCCGCCGACCGCGCCACCGTGCTGGTGCACAAGGTGGCTAACGCCTTGCAAAAGCCAGGCATCTTGAAGAGCGCCGTGTTTCGCGGCAGCAACTCCACCAAGATCTTTGCCTACTCGGTCGACCCCACCGACCCCAGCCGGGTGATCCGCGAAGCGGCCGATGGCACCCGCCGTGTGGGCCGCCTGGGCGCCGACGGCAAATTCAAAGTGGCTGACAAGGCTGCGTGAGCCGCCACCCGCCCGCGCTGGCCAAGCTGCTGCGCCAGGCCTTGGTGGCCGAAGGGCGGCCCGCCGCGTTTGTGCTGGCCGGCCACAACGGCTCTGGCAAATCGACCCTCTGGTACGAGCGCCTGGTGCCCACGCTGCAAATGCCGCTGGTCAACGCCGACCGGCTCACCACCTCCATCTTGCCGCCGGTCGATGACCGGTCGCACAAGCTACCCGCCTGGGCCCAGCGCCTGCGCGACGACGACGAGCGCTGGCAACGCCTCTCGCAAGAAGGTGTGCGCACCTTCAAACGCCTGGTGATGGAGCAGCGCATTCCTTTTGCCTTCGAGACCGTGTTTTCGCATTGGCGCCGTTTGCCCGACGGCAGCTTCGAGTCCAAGGCCGACGACATCGTGCAGCTGCAAGAAGCGGGTTACTTCGTGGTGCTGCTCTTTGTCGGCCTGGCCTCGGTCAACCTCTCGGTGCTGCGCGTCAACACCCGCAAGCAGCAGGGTGGGCACGGTGTGCCACTCGACAAGCTGCGCGTGCGCTTCCCGCGCACCCAGGCCGCCATCGGCCACGCCGCGCCCTTGGCCGACATGACCTTGATGTTTGACAACAGCCGCGGATACGCCAAGGCCTTCTCGCTGGTGCGAGCCCAGCGCGGCCAGCATGTTTTGTTCGACTGCCGCGACGAGGCCTACCGCATCGACGGCGAGCTGCGCCGTGTGGCGCAGGCCTGGCTGCCCAAGGTGGCGGGGCCGTGGCTCAAGCCCCCCGGCATGCCCCCTGCCTGATCGGTGTCGACGAGCGTAGAAGCGTTCACTGCCAGCCGTTGAGGCACCTCCCCCCTTGAGGCCAAACACCTTGGCGCGGCCGCCCGGGGGCGCCGAGTGGTCGGCCCGCACGGTGCTTTGGCAAGGTGCGCAGGAGGTGCTCTTCGAGTGGGCGACGCCATGAACTTGCGGTAGGCGCAAACCTTGGCAAGATGCCGCATGAAATTCACATTCATCGGCTTGCTGGCCACGGCCTGCACCATCGTGTTCACACCCGGCGCGGCCGCTGAGGGTGCGGCGCTCAAGGTGGGCTCCAAACGATTCACCGAGTCGTACATCCTCGGCGAGATCGTGGCGCAGACAGCGCAGGCCGCTGGGGTGCGCGCCGAACACCGCCAAGGCCTGGGCAACACCGCCGTGGTGTACGAGGCGCTCAAGGCGGGCGCGATCGACGTCTACCCCGAGTACCTGGGCACCATCGACGCCGAGATCCTCAAGCGCGACCAACCCACCGACCTGGCCACCATGCGCACCGAGCTGGCCAAGCAGGGCCTGGGCGTGGCGGTGCCGCTCGGCTTCGTCAACGGCTATGCACTGGCGATGCGCGAGGCCGACAGCCAGCGCCTTGGGCTCAAGCGCCTGAGCGACCTGAAGGCCCACCCGGAGCTGGTGCTGGGCCTGTCGCATGAGTTCCTGGGCCGGCAAGACGGCTGGCCCGGCCTTGCGGCGCGTTATGGCTTGCCGCACAAGCCGCTGGGCATTGACCACGGCATCGCCTACGAGGCGCTCGCCACCGGCCGCATTGGGCTGACCGACATCTATTCCACCGACGCCAAGATTGCCGAGCTGAAGCTCGTGGTGCTCGACGACGACCTGGCGTACTTTCCGCGCTACGACGCGGTGCTCTTGTACCGGCTCGATGTGGCGCAGCGCTTTCCGGCCGCGTGGAAGGCCATTGCGGCGCTCGAAGGCCGCGTTGATGCGGCGCGCATGATCGAGATGAACGGCGACGCCGAGTTGCGCGGCCGCAGCTTCGCCGACATTGCGCGCGCCTTCATGGCACCTCGAGCCACGCCCACCGCCGCACCAAAAGGCGGCCTGATGCAGCGCCTCTTCGCCGACGACCTGGGCCGTCTCACCGCACAGCACCTGCTGTTGGTGGCCGTGGCCGTGCTGGCCGCCTGCGTGGTGGGCATCCCGCTCGGCGCCGCGGCAGCTGCCTTGCCGCGGTTGGAGCAACCGGTGATGGCGGTGGCCGGTCTGTTGCAGACCGTGCCCTCGCTCGCCTTGTTGGCGATGCTGATCCCGCTGATGGGCCGCATCGGCACTGGCCCGGCACTGGTGGCGCTCTCGCTCTACGCTTTGCTGCCCATCGTGCGCAACACCACCACCGGGCTCGCGCAGGTGCCCGCCGGCCTGCGCGATGCCGGCACCGCGCTTGGCCTCACGCCGGCCCAGCGTTGGCGCAGCGTGGATCTGCCGCTCGCCGCACCGGTGATCCTGGCCGGCGTGAAAACCGCGGCGGTGATCACCGTGGGCACCGCCACCATCGCCGCCTTCATCGGCGCGGGCGGGTTTGGCGAGCGCATCGTCACCGGCCTGGCGCTCAACGATCACGCGGCACTGCTGGCGGGGGCGATCCCGGCGGCGGTGCTGGCGGTGCTGATGCAGCTCGTCTTCGAGCTGGCCGAGCGAATGGTTCGCCGCGCGCCGGCCACGCGCCAATAAGACCGGCAATCAGGGCCCAATTCGGCCCATCGGCCACAAGCACTGCGGCCGACACTGCCCACACGATTCGATGATCCTGCGGGCAACCTGGCCCAACACTGTTCGGATAGCTCCCATCCCGTTCGGGCTGGGTATCGAAGCCCTGCGCTGGCCTTCGATACCTCAGGCCGAACGGGTTTCAAAGCGAACAGTCTTGCAACTTGGCCCGCCTTTTCCGGAGTGATGTGGTGCTTGGCTTGGTGAGTGCGCTGTACGCGCTGTTCGGTCTGGTGTTTGTGCTGGCTTATGTGCCGCAATTGCGTGCCGTCTGGCGCAGCCGCAACGGCGCGGCCGATGTGTCGCTCGGCACCTGGGGGCTGTGGTGCGCCTCGGCCACCGTCTCGCTGCTTTACGCCCACCTGGTGAGTCACGACCTGAGCTACACGCTGGTGTGCCTGGGCAACGTGGCCGGTTGCTACGCGGTGACCGGCGCGGCCGTGCTGCGGCGTCAGCGCCACGCTGCGGCCACCACCATCGCCACCGCTTAGCCGCACCCCACACGGAGCCGCTTCGCCGGCCGCTGCGAATCAGACTATTCTTTCGGCCGCATTGCCCGAAGGAGTTGTTGTGCGGCGACGCGCTGATCGCCGCGATGAAGGGCGTCACGTTTGAGAGCCCGCGCGGCATGATCACCATCGACCCCGAAACACGCGATGTGATCCACGACATCCACATCCGCCGTGTCGAGCGGGTGGGTGGGTTGGCAGCTCTACAACGTCGAGCTCGATGTGGAGCAGCAGGTGAAAGACCCGGGCAAGGCGAAGTAAGCTTTCTCTCTCGACGCGTAGCCCCACCCGTTCGCGTGCCACCCACCGTTCGGGCTGAGGTATCGAAGCCCCACTCCCTGCCGGCCAGCACCTCGCCCCGGTAGTTCTTCAGCGGCACCGACACCGTGCGCAGCCCCAGCTCGAACTCTTCGCCGCAAAAGGGCGATTGGCTGATCAGTTCACAACCCCACCGGCAGCGGCGAAGGTGCCTTGATTTCTTCCATGCAAATCATCGAGCGCACGTCGTCGACCCCGGGCACCTGCATCAGCTGGTCGGTGAGGAACTGGCTCAGGGCCTTGAGGTCACGCGCCACCACCTTGAGCAGGTAGTCGCTGTCGCCCGAGACGGTGTGGCATTCCAAGATCTGCGGGAAGGCGCGGATGTCGGCCTCGATCTCGCGCACCCGGCCGAACTGGCCCCCGTCGATGTTGAGGCTCACGTAGGCCATCACCCCCAGACCCAGCGCGCGAGGCTGCACCTCGGCGCGGTAGCCGCGGATCACGCCTCGTTCTTCGAGCGCACGCACCCGGCGAAAACACTGCGGCGCCGACAAATGCACCTGCGCGGACAGCTCCACGTTGCTGGCCCGGCCATCGGCCTGCAAGGCGCTGAGAATCTTGCGGTCGAGGGAGTCTATTTCTTGCTCTGCCACGAATATTTAGTAAGAAGTGAACGAATCGTGCGTATTGAACGTCATCTGTGCAAGAAATGGAATACAAATTTCATGCGACCTTGCCTAGACTGCAAAGGTCTCTGCCAAGGAACACGCCCATGACCACCGCCGCCCGCGCCGCCGCCCTGCGCCAACGCACCCCTGCCAGCGTTTCGCCGATCCACCTCGAAGCGCTTTACGGCGCGCACAACTACCACCCGCTGCCGGTGGTGCTGACCCGCGGCGCCGGGGTCTACCTCTTTGACGACAACGGCCGGCGTTACCTCGACATGATGTCGGCCTACTCGGCGGTGAGCTTTGGCCACAGCCACCCGGTGCTGGTGAACGCGCTCACCGAGCAGGCGCAAAAACTCGCGGTGACCAGCCGCGCTTTCCACACCGACCAGCTCGGCCCTTTCTTGCAAACGCTTTGCCGCATGACCGGCATGGCGCGCGCGCTGCCGATGAACAGCGGCGCCGAAGCGGTTGAAACGGCCATCAAGGCCGCGCGCAAGTGGGCCTACAAGGTCAAGGGCGTGCCCGAGGGGCAGGCGCACATCTTGGTGGCCGAGGGCAACTTCGCCGGGCGCACCACCACCATCGTCGGCTTCTCGACCGAAGCGCAGTACCGCGACGGCTTCGGGCCGTTTGCCCCCGGCTTCAGCGCCGTGCCGTTTGGTGATGCGCAGGCGCTCGAAGCCGCCATCACGCCGCACACCGCGGCTTTCATCGTCGAGCCGATCCAGGGTGAGGCCGGCATCATCGTGCCGCCGGCCGGTTACCTCAAAGCGGTGCGCGAGATCTGCACCCGCCACAACGTGCTGATGATCTGCGACGAGGTGCAAACCGGCCTCGGCCGCACCGGCGCGCTGCTCGCCTGCGACCATGAAGGCATCCAGCCCGACGGCTTGATGCTGGGCAAAGCGCTCGGCGGCGGCCTGCTGCCGGTGAGCGCGTTTCTCGCGCGTGACGACGTGATGGCGCAGTTCACCCCCGGCGACCACGGCAGCACCTTCGGCGGCAACCCGCTGGCCGCTGCGGTGGGCCTGGCCGCACTGCAGCTGCTCGAGCGCGAGCAGCTCGCACGCCGCGCGCAAGAGCAGGGCGACTACCTGATGGCGCAGCTGCGCGCACTCAAGCACCCCGCCATCACCGAGGTGCGCGGCCGTGGCCTGCTGATCGGCGTGCAGATCGACCCGGCTTTTGCCAGCGCGCGCGCAGTGTGCGAGCGCCTGATGCAAGAAGGTGTGCTTACCAAAGACACCCACCACACCGTGGTGCGCCTGGCGCCGCCGCTGGTGATCGATCGCACGCAGATCGACGCTGCGGTGGCGGCCATGCAGCGCGTGTTGCAGCACTGAAGCGTGGCCGCGCGAGAATGCGGCGCTTTTGCCGAACCATCACTCCGTTCGCCCTGAGGTATCGAAGGGCGCGCCAGTGCACTGCGCTGCCCTTCGATACCTCAGGCTGAACGAAGCCAAATAAGCCTCTCGCCACACCATGACCCTCGTTGACCTCATCCCCGGCGGCCCCCGCCTGTCTCCCGTGGTTGTGGGCGCCTGGCGCCTGTCGGAGTGGGGCTGGTCGCCGCAAGAGCGGCTGCGCTGGATCGAGCAGTGCATCGAACTCGGGGCCACCAGCTTCGACCATGCCGACATCTACGGCGGCTACCTGGGCGAAGGCCTGTTCGGCGAAGCCTTGGCCTTGAAGCCCGGCCTGCGCCAGCGCCTGCAGCTGGTCAGCAAGGTGGGCATCAAGCTCGTCTCGCCGCAGCGGCCCGGCCACACCGTCAAACACTACGACACCAGCGCCGCGCACATCACCTGGACGGTCGACAACGCCTTGCAGCAACTGCGCACCGACCACCTTGACCTGCTGCTGCTCCACCGCCCCGACGCTCTGCTCGATGCCGACGAAGTGGCACGAGTTTTTGAGCGACTGATCGCCGCCGGCAAGCTGCGCGGCGTGGGCGTTTCCAACTTCACGCCAGCGCAGTTCGAGCTGCTGCACTCGCGCATCAGCTTGTCGACCAACCAGGTCGAGCTGCACCCACTGAGCCGCCAGGTGCTGGACGACGGCACGCTCGACCAATGCCAGCGCCTGCGGGTGCGGCCGATGATCTGGTCGCCGCT
>JBBRFR010000077.1:0-12720 GCA_038241485.1 Burkholderiales bacterium | reverse complement strand
CCGCGGGCCACCACGTGGTGGAAGTTGCGGTCGCGCGCTACCTCCCACAGCAGGGGCACCCGCTTCACCTGCACCATCTGTTTGTGCGCTTCGGCGCTGGAAGAGGCTTCGCGCTCCAGCTTGGCGATGGCGTCGAGCATGGCGGCGTCGGGGGTGACACGCGTCCACAGCATCACGCGGTCTTGTAGCGGGTCACCGCTGGCCACGCCGTGCAAAAAGTCGAATAGGCCGCCTTCGCAGCCTGACAGTGCGGTGGCCGAGCCGATGGCGAGCGTGCCGGCGGCAACGGTGCGAATGAAGTCGCGGCGGTTCGGGTGGGCGGCGGGTGTCATGCGGGCTCCTTCTGGGTGGTGTTTGCAAACCACCCAGTGTTGCCACCCCGCATGACGGGCGAATGACTCGCCCTGGCTACCCCCTGCGCGGGAGCGCCCTCAGCCCGCCTCCCGCTCCAGCGCCAGCAGTTCGTCCACGGTTTGGCGGCGGCGGATCAGGCGCGCTTGGCCGCCGTCGACCAGCACCTCGGCAATCTGCGGCCGCGTGTTGTAGTTCGATGACATCGAGGCGCCGTATGCCCCCGTGTCATGGAAGACGAGCAGATCGCCCACCCGCGCCTGCGGCAGCTCGCGCGTGAGCACCACACCGCCTTCGCCTTGTGTGAACACGTCGCCCGATTCACACAGCGGCCCGGCCACCACGCTGGCTTGCAGGGGGCGCGGTGTGTCATCGGCCGGCAGCAGCTCGATCGTGTGGTAGCTGCCATACATCGACGGGCGCATCAGCTCGTTGAAGCCCGCATCGACCAGCACGAAATGGTTCTGGCCCATCTGCTTGGTGGCGCGCACCTCGGCCACCAGCACACCGCTCTCGGCCACCAGGTAGCGGCCGGGCTCGATCTCCAGGTGGATCTTGCAGCCGCGTTGCTGCTCGATCTGGCGGCGCGCGGCGTCCCACAGGCTGAAGTAGTGGTCGGTGTCGATGGTCGGCTCGCCTACCCGGTAGGGGATCGACAGGCCGCCACCGGCCGAGATGGCTTCAATGGGTAGGTCAACCCGGTTCACCAAGTCGACCATGGCCGTGCACACCTCTTTCAGGTGCGAGTAGTCGACGCCCGAGCCGATGTGCATGTGCAAGCCCACCAGCTTGAGCCCGTGTTGGCGAATGGCCGCGAGCGCGCGGCCCAAGTCGGTGTGCCAGATGCCGTGTTTGCTGTGCTCGCCGCCGGTGTTGGTTTTGTTGCTGTGGCCGTGGCCGAAGCCGGGGTTGATGCGCAGCCACACGCGGTGCCCGGGCCGTCCTTGTGCCAGAGACAGCGCGCCCAGCTGGTGCAGCATGTCGATGGAGCCGGCATTGACCGGGATCTTCGTGGCCACCACGCGGGCCAGCGTGGCGTGATCGAACAGGTCGGCGGTGAAGACGATCTCGTCGCCCCCGGCGGTGTAGCCTGCCGCGAGCGCACGCTCGATCTCGCCCAGCGACACCGCGTCGACCCGCACGCCTTCTTGCCGCATCAGCCGCAGCAGGTGCGTGTTGGAGTTGGCCTTTTGCGCATAGCGGATGGTGTCGAAGGCGCGCAGCGCCATGATGCGGGTGCGGATGGTTGCCGCGTCATAGGCCCAGAGGGGGGTGCCGTGGGTGCGCGCGATGGTGCGCAAGGTGGTGGGGTTGAAAGGGTTCATGGGCTGAATCGTGCGCCTACCAAGGCATTCTGAAAAGTGCTTGTTTGTTCTTGACCCATTCACAATTGATATGCTTTGCCCATGAAGCTCACCCACCGCCACGTCGAGGTTTTTCGCGCTGTGATGAACACCGGCAACGTGACCCAGGCCGCGCTCGCCCTGCACACCTCGCAGCCCACGGTGAGCCGCGAGCTGGCCCGCCTTGAGCAAATCTTGCAGATGAACCTGTTCGACCGTGTGCGCGGCCGCCTGCGGCCCACGGCGCGGGCACTCGCGCTGCTCGAAGAAGTGCAGCGCTCCTACCTCGGGCTGGAGCGCATTGCCGCGGCCGCCAAGTCGCTGCGCGAGTTCACCCAGGGCCGTGTGAGCGTGGCCTGCCTGCCCGCGCTGGCGCATGGGCTGCTGCCACTGGCCACGCAGTTGTTTGCGGCGGGCCACCCGCAGGTGGGCGTGTCCATCACGCCGCAAGAGTCGCCGTTGCTCGAAGAGTGGCTCACCGAGCAGCGCTTCGACCTCGGCCTGTGCGAGCGCACCCATGCCCCCGCTGCCACCACGCTCACGCCACTCTTGCAGGCCGACGAGGTGTGTGTGCTGCCCGACGGCCACCGGCTGCTGGCCAAGCGGGTGCTGGCCCCCAAGGACTTTGCCGACCAGCCCTTCGTGAGCTTCGCGCCGAGCGACCCCTACCGCCAGCTGGTCGATGCCATGTTCGAGTCGCTTGGCGTGCGCCGCCGGCTCGCGCTCGAAACCGCCAGCGCCGCCTCGGTGTGCGCCCTGGTGCGTCAGGGCTTGGGCGTGGCCATCGTCAACCCGCTCACGGCCATGGAGCTGGCGGGCACGGGCTTGCAGATCAGGCCGCTGTCGGTGTCGATCCCATTTGCCGTGACGCTGGTGCTGCCGCAGTTGCGCCCGGCCAGCCCCTTGCGAGACGCCTTCGTGCACAGCCTGAAACAAGCCGCGGCCACGCTGCAGGCGCGTTTGCTTCAGCTCTCGAAGAAGCCGCGCTGAACCCCTGCTGGCGCGGCCCTGTCGGCCCGATCTGCAGTTCGTCGCAATCCGCTGGCGGTCGCCCGCCAAACGCCTAGGCTGACGACATCAACCACCGGAGAAACACGATGTCGATGTCAGACGAACTGGCCCAACTGGGCGCTTTGCATCAGCGCGGCGTGCTGACCGACGACGAGTTCGCCCGGGCCAAGACCCGGGTGCTGAGCGGCGCGGGCAGCACCTCGGGCAGCAGCACGGGCGCCACGGCCATCAACAGCTTGCGCCGCAGCCGCAGCGACCGCTGGGTCGGCGGCGTGTGCGGCGGCATCGCCAAGGCGACCGACATGGCGCCGTGGATCTGGCGGCTGCTGCTGGTGTCGCTGGTGCTCTGCGGTGGCACCGGAGTGCTGCTGTACCTGCTGATGTGGATTTTGGTGCCGCTCGAAGCACCACCGTTCAGGCCCGAACAAGGCGGCTTGCAAGCGGGCTGATGGCGCGGTTTCGCCGTCAAGCCAGTTGCGGTACAAGCACGTCTTCGATGGCGCCGACCCCGGCGCCGCCCCTCACTCACGAGGTGTTCATGATCCGTTCTCTCCTGGCCGTGTGCCTGCTCGCCAGCGCCGCTGGCAGCCTGTGGGCGCAAACCCCCACCGCCGAGCCCGCGCTGATCGAGCGCGCCAAGTTTTTCGGCAACCCGTCGAAGATCGGTGGTCTACATCAACGACCAGGGCGGCGGCGAGACTTCCTGCTCTACGGGGTGAACGTGGCCAGTGGTGCGCAGCGCAACTACACCCCGTTCGAGAAGACGCGGGTGCAGGTGGTCCACATCAGCCGCAAGGTCAAGAACCGCATCTTGGTCGGTGTCAACAACCGCGACCCGCGCTGGCACGACGTTTACAGCCTCGAGCTCGCCACCGCCAAGCTCAGCCTGGTGTTCAAGAACGAGGGTTATGCCGACTTCGTGAGCGACGACCGCCTCGCACTGCGTGTGGCAGCCAAAGCGCGTGACGACGGCGGCTACAACTACCACCGCGTGAGCGGCGGCAAGGTTGACGCCAAGCCCATGGCCGAAGTGGGCCTTGAAGACTCGTAGACCACCAGCCCGCTGGGCTTCACGGCCGACGGCAAGACGCTCTACTGGACCGAATCGCGCGGCCGCGACACCTCGGCGCTGGTGGCGCAAGAGGTGGCGTCGGGCAAGACGCAGCTGGTCGCGCAAGACCAGCGTGCCGACATTGGCGACGCGCTCTACGACCCCAAGACCGGCCGCGCCCAGGCGTATTCGGTCAACTATCTGAAGAGCGAGTACGTGCCGCTCGACCCGTCGATGACGGCCGACCTGGCGTTTCTCAAAGAAGCCGCCAAGGGTCAGTTCGCCATCACCTCACGCACCGATGCCGACGACAAGTGGCTGGTGACCGTCGACCGCGTGACCACACCGCAGACGACCTGGCTCTACGAGCGCAAGGGTCAGCGCCTCACGCCGCTGTTTGCCGCCCGGCCCGAGCTCGAAGGCGCGCCGCTGGTGCAGATGTTTCCACAGGAGATCAAGGCCCGTGGGTGGGCGCGCCGAGCCGATTGGCGGCACGCTGAAGGCGTCAACGGCGCAGGTGAAACACGGGGCCGAGTTCGCGGCCGGCTTGAAGGCCGCGATCGAAGCGAAGTAGGCGAGTGCAGGGCAGGGCGGCCTGGGCTCAGCGGGTGAGAGTTTTTGATTTCCCACTCCGTTCGCCCTGAGCCTGTCGAAGGGTGCGCCGTGTACAGGCGCTGGCTTCGACAGGCTCAGCCCGAACGGAAGTTGAAAAACTCTCACCCGCTCAGGCCGCCTTCAGCATGCCCTTGGCCTCGATGAAGGCCACCACCTCGGCCAGGCCGGTGAGTGTCTTGAGGTTGCTCATCACAAACGGCTTGGCGCCGCGCATGCGCTTGGTGTCGGCCTCCATCACGTCGAGGTTGGCGCCCACGTAGGGCGCGAGGTCGGTCTTGTTGATGACGAAGAGATCGCTCTTGGTGATGCCGGGGCCGCCCTTGCGCGGGATCTTTTCTCCGGCGGCCACGTCGATCACGTAGATCGTCAAGTCGCTCAGCTCGGGGCTGAAGGTGGCGGCCAGGTTGTCGCCGCCGGACTCGATGAACACGATGTCGGCATTGGGAAATTTCTCCAGCATGCGGTCGACCGCTTCGAGGTTGATCGACGCGTCTTCGCGGATGGCGGTGTGCGGGCAGCCGCCGGTTTCCACGCCCATGATGCGTTCGGCCTCCAGTGCGCCGGCCACGGTGAGCAGGCGCTGGTCTTCCTTGGTGTAGATGTCGTTGGTGACGACCACCAGGTCGTATTGCGCGCGCATGTGCTTGCACAGCATTTCGACCAGGGTGGTCTTGCCCGAGCCGACCGGGCCGCCTACACCCACGCGCAGGGGTGGCAGTTTTTTGGTGCGGCCGGGGATGGTGTGAAGGGCAGTGGTCATGATCTGAAGAGCCTGGAGTATTGGGTTTCGTGTTGCGCCGAAAGTATGGCGAGCATGGGGGTGAAGGCCTGGCGTTCACTGTCCATGAGTTGCATGGCGTGGTCAACGGCATCGGGGATGGAGGCGCTCAGTTGTGACAGCACACGCTGCCCTGCGCTTTGGCCCAGGGGCACGGCTTTCAGTGCAGCTTGCATCATGTTTTCGGCCCAGCTGAAGGCGAGGCTCAGCAGGCTTTCACGCCATGGCGCGCCAGTTTGCGCAGCGGCCAAGGAAAAGGCTACGGGCCAGGTGGGCGCAGGCTTTAAGGCGCCCAGCGCTGCCACGCGTGCATCGGTCGTTTTGTCGTCGGGCAGGCCACGGTTTTTCAGCCACTCCACCAGCGAGCGGCCCATCTGCTCGGTCTGCAGCCGCATCTCGCTGGCTTCACGCGTGGTGGTGACCCATGCGTTCAGCTCGGCGATGGCGGTGAGGTCATTGCGTTGCCAGGCCTTGAATGCCTTGCTCGCCACCGCCAGCTCGCCGCGTGCCAGGCCCAGGTGCAGCTGGTCGAGCAACCACGCGGCGGCTTGTGCTTCGGTGGTGACGAGGCCGGCCTCGACGGCGGCTTCCAGGCCTTCGGAGTAGCTGAACCCGCCCACCGGCAGGGCCGGGGAGGCGAGCCACATCAGCTGCAACAGCGAGCTGGCCGAGAGGGCGTCGGGGCGAGGATGAATGCGGCGCATGGTTCAGAAGAACCGTTCGCACCGAGCTTGTCGAAGGGCTTCGACAGGCTCAGTGCGAACGGAGTGGGAGTCAGTGGTCGTGATTGCAGTCGGGGCCGTGCACATGGGCGTGATCGTGGCCATGTGCAGGCTTCTTGTCATGCCCATGGTCGTGATGCCCATGCCCCCCGGCCGAGTAGGCCCCGCTTTCAGGCTCGAACGGCGCCAGTTCCTCGGTCACGATGAGGTGCATTTGGCGCAGCATGTCGGCCAGCACGTGGTCGGGCTCCAGGTGCAGGTGGTCGGGCTGCACTTCAAGCTGCACGTGGCGGTTGCCCAGGTGGTAGGCGGCGCGCAGCAGGTCGAGCGGCGAGCCATGTTCGGGGCAGGTGCGCACCACCAGCACCGGCTGCGGCGTGGCGATCACCTTTACCAGCGAGCCGTCTTCGGCCACCAGCACGTCGCCACCACGCACGGCGGTGCCGCGTGGCAAAAAGATGCCGAGCGTGCGGCCTTGCGAGTCTTCGGTGTCGAAGCGGCTTTTCTGCCGCGTGTCCCAGTCGAGCACCACGCTAGTGGCGCGTTTCAGCAGGGCCGGCGCGAGGCCCCGCGCCCCCGCAATGAGCTTGTTGATGGTCAGCATGGCGTCAGTGTCGCAGCAATTCCTGGGCCGCTCACACCCCAAGCGGGCCCATGAGCCCACTCTTCGTAATGCGAATCATTGCTGATACGATTCGTCTATTCCCTGATCCTCGTGAACTGTTCCCCGGAGTCCTCTTGCCATGAAAACCCTCGCTCTCACCTTCGCCCGTGCCGTGTTGCTGCTTAGCGCGGCGGCCGGCGCCCAGGCCCAGGTACTCAACCTCTACACCGCACGCCACTACCAGACCGACGAAGCGCTATACGCCAACTTCACCAAAGAGACTGGCATCAAGATCAACCGCATCGAGGGCAAGGAAGACGAGCTGCTCGAGCGCATCAAAAACGAAGGCGCGAGCAGCCCGGCCGACGTGTTCATCACCGTCGACGCGTCACGCCTGGAGATCGCCGACAAGGCCGGCATCTTCCAGCCGGTGCAGTCGAAGGCGCTCGAAGCGCGTGTGCCGGCGCATTTGCGCACACCGAACTGGCTGGCGTTTTCCACCCGGGCGCGGGTGATCGTCTACAACGCCCGGGCCATCCAGGCTGAGTGGGTGCAGTCGTATGAAGACCTGGCCAACCCGCGCTTGAAGGGCCAGCTGTGTGTGCGTTCGGGTTCGCACCCGTACAACCTGTCGCTGGGTGCGGCGCTGCTGACGCACGAAGGCGAAGCCAAGACCGAAGCCTGGGCGCGTGGGCTGGTGGCCAATTTTGCGCGTGCCCCTAAGGGGGGCGACACCGACCAGCTGCGTGCCGTGGCCGCAGGTGAGTGTGGCGTGGCGCTGGCCAACAGCTACTACGTGGCACGCCTGATGCGCTCGACCAAACCCGAAGACGTGAAAGACATGGCGGCGCTGACGGTGGTGTGGCCCAACCAGAAAAGCTGGGGCACCCATGTCAATGTGTCGGGGGCGGGTGTCGTCAAGACGGCGCCGAACAAGGCCAACGCGGTGAAGTTTCTGGAGTACCTGGCGAGCGATGCGGCCCAGGTTTATTTCGCCGATGGCAACAACGAGTGGCCGGTGGTGAAGACGGTGGCGGTCAAGAACCCGGCGCTGGAGAAGCTGGGGACGTTCAAGGCCGACGAGTTGCCGGTGGAGAAGTGGGCGCCGAACACGGCGGCGGCGCAGAAGATCTTTGATCGGGCCGGCTGGCGCTGAGCTTGTCACTCCCGCGCAGGCGGGAAAGAAATCTCAGGGCCGATCTTTGGCAATCTGCCGGCACAACACGATCATCGGCAACAAGCCCACCGCCACGATCGCCAATGACGCCGTAGAGGCCTCGGCCAGTCGTTCGTCAGACGCAAGACGGTAAGCCTGCGTTGCCAGGGTGTCGAAGTTGAACGGGCGCATCACCAGCGTCGCCGGCAGCTCCTTCATCACGTCGATGAACACCAGCAAGCCCGCCGTCAACAAGCCGCGCCGCAGCAGCGGCACATGCACCCGCTGCAAGGTGCGTGCGGGCGTGAGGCCCAGGCTGCGAGCCGCATCGTCCATGTGTGGCGTGACGCGGTGCAACGCCGCATCCACCGTCTGCAAGGCCGACGCCAGAAAGCGCACCAGGCAGGCAAACACCAGCGCCGCGATGCTGCCGGTCAGCAGCAGCCCGCCTTGCCAGCCGAACTGCTGTTGCAGCCACTGCACCAGCAGGTTGTCGAGCCGCGCCACCGGGATCAGCACCCCCACCGCGATCACCGAGCCGGGCAGGGCGTAACCCATGCCGGCCGTCCAGTGGGCGAAGCGTGAGGGTGGGCCGGGGTCGAGCCGGCGTGCATAGGCCACCAGCACCGCCAGGCCCACCGCGAGCACGGCGGTCAGCCCCGACACCAGCAGGCTGTTGCCCGACAGCTCGAAGAAGCGTGCACCAAACTGCGCATCACCCTCGGTCAGCGCCATTCGCAGCAACACCGCGCAGGGGAGCGCAAAGCCCACCAGCAAGGGCACGCAGCAGGCCGCAAACGCCGAGGCCGCGCGCCAGCCCGCGAGGCGGCCGCTGCGCGGTGGCTGGCGCCGCAAGCCCGCACCGTGAAAGCGGGCCCGCCCACGCGAGGCCTGTTCCAGCGCGAGCACGAGCAACACAAAGCCCAGCAAGCACATCGACAGTTGCGCCGCCGCCGCCCGGTCACCGAGCGAGAACCAGGCGCGGTAGATGCCGGTGGTGAAGGTCTGCACCGCGAAGTAAGACACCGTGCCGTAGTCGGCCAGCGTTTCCATCAAGGCCAGCGCCACCCCGGCGGCGATGGCCGGGCGCGCCATCGGCAGCGACACGCGCACAAAGCTGCGCCAGGGCGTGAGGCCGAGCGAACGGCCGGCTTCCATCACACCGCCACCACGCTCCAGGAAGGCGGTGCGCGCCAGCATGTAGACATAGGGGTAGAGCACGCTCACGAACATCAGCACCGCGCCGCCGGTGCTGCGCACTTCAGGGAAGTGGTAGTCGGCCCGGCTCCAGCCCATCAGCTCGCGCAGCGCGCTTTGCAGCGGGCCAGCGAACTGAAGCAGGTCGGTGTAGGTGTAAGCCATCACATAGGCGGGCATCGCAAGCGGCAGCACCAGCGCCCACTCGAACGTGCGCCGGCCGAAGAAGTCCATGTGCGTGACCAGCCAGGCCGCGCCCACGCCGAGCAGCGCCACGCCGATGCCCACACCCACACAGAGCCACAGGCTGGTGACGATGTATTCGGGCAGCAGCGTGGCTGCGAGGTGGGCCCAGGTGTCGCCGGTGCCGGCGTTGAAGAGGTTGCTCGCCACCGACAGGATGGGCACCGCCACCAGGGCCGCAATCAGCAGCGTGAGGCCGGTCAGCCAGCGGGTGGGGCGCAGTGGGCGCGGCAGGGGGGAGGGCAGGGAAGGCGTCATTTCGAAGCGGGGCGGGATCAGTGTAAGGTGCGCGCCTGATCGCAGCGCTTCTTGGGTGCTGCCAATACCTGCCCCTGCCGCAAGATGTCATCCGCTCCTGTTCTCGAACTCAGGCACCTGGGTCACCGTTACGCCGATCGCGCCACCTTCGCGGGTCTCGATCTGACGCTCGCAAGCGGCACCGTCTGCTGCCTGCTCGGCCCCTCGGGCTGCGGCAAGACCACCGTCTTGCGCTGCATTGCGGGTTTCGAGCGGGCGAGCGAAGGTGAGATCCGCATTGACGATCAGGTGGTGGGCAGTGTGTCGGCCCACGTGCCGCCAGAGCAGCGCCGCATCGGCATGGTGTTTCAGGACTACGCCTTGTTCCCGCACCTCACGGTGCTGCGCAACGTCGGCTTCGGCGTGCCCGAGCGGCGCCTGGCCGATGAACGCGCGATGCAACTGCTCGACACCGTGGGCCTGTCCGCCGCGGCCGGGCGTTACCCGCACGAGCTGTCGGGCGGCCAGCAGCAGCGGGTGGCGCTGGCGCGTGCCCTCGCGCCGCAGCCGCGCCTGCTGCTGCTTGACGAGCCTTTTTCCAACCTCGATGTCGATCTGCGCGAGCAGCTGGCCGCCGAGGTGCGCACCATCCTCAAGGCCAACGGCACCACGGCGGTGTTCGTCACGCACGACCAGAACGAAGCCTTTGCCATGGCCGACGAGATCGCGGTGATGCACGAAGGCCGCATCCAGCAGATCGCTGGCGCTTATGAGCTGTACCACCGGCCGAACAGCCGCTTCGTGGCCGACTTCATCGGCCAGGGTGTGTTTGTCGAAGCCACGGTGCTCGACACGCAGCGGCTGCGGCTCGAACTGGGCGAAGTGGCTGCCACCGAGCCGATCCGCTTTGCCGACACCGACAGCTTTTGCACCGCGGGTCAACAAGTGCAAGTCTTGCTGCGCCCCGACGATGTGCTTCACGACGACGCCAGCGCGCTGCGTGGCACTGTGCTGCACAAGGCATTTCGCGGGGCCGAGATTCTCTACACCTTGCAGCTGGCGAGCGGCGCACGGGTGCTGGCGATGGTGCCTTCACACCACAACCATGCGCTGCACGAAGCCATTGGCATCCGGCTCGACATGGACCACGTGATCGCGTTCAAAAACGCCGCCTGAAGTGGCCCCGCCGGCCCGCTCAACGCGCCGGTTTGTCTGAAAAGGCTGTCAACAGCCCCAAGCCGATGAACGATGCCCCCGCTGCGCGATGGCCCCAGCGGGCTTGCGCACCCAGCGAGCCCAGGCGCGGAGCGATCAGGCTGGCCGCCACCACGTAGAGGAGGTCGGTCAAGCCGGCCACCGCGCAGAAGATGGCGCCGAGCGCCAGGCTTTGTTGCAGGTGCGGCGCGGTGGCGCTCATGAACTGCGGCAGAAAGGCGGCGAAAAAAAGCGCCGTCTTCGGGTTCAGCAAGGCGACCACAAAACCATCGCGAAAGATGCGCGAGCGCTGCAGCGGTGCCATCGCCGTGACCTCAGCGCTACGCGCCACGCTGGCTGAGCGCAGCAGGCGCAGGCCCATCCAGATGAGGTAGATCGCGCCCGTCCACTTGACCACGGTGAAGGCGGCCGACGACACCGCAAACAGCGCGGCCAGCCCCAAGGCCGCGCCGACGGCATTGCCCAGGTTGCCCAGGGCCACACCCGCCACCGAAGCCAAGCCCGAGCCGCGCCCTTGCGAGAGCGTGCGCGCAAGGATGTAGACCACCGCCGGGCCGGGTGTGAGGGCCAGGATCAGGCTGGCGGTGATGAAGGCCAGCAGCAGGGAAAGCGGTGGTAGCAGGTCGGTGAGCATGGGGCGTGGTGCCGGTCAGTTTATGTGCGGCGAGCGGCTCACGGTCTCAGGCAAGGGGACCTGAGCGCGTCTGCCCGGTTTGCGATACTGCGCGCTGATCGCTTTTTTTTGAGAACACCTGACCCCCAGAGGAGACACCATGCGCCGTGGACTGACCGTTGTTTCGAGTTTGTTGCTGATGACCTTGGCGCTGGCGGCGTGCTGGGTCGGCTCGGCCACCATCGGTGGCACGCTGAGCGGCTTGCCCACTGGCGCCAGTGTGACCTTGCAAAACAACGCCAAAGACAACCTCACCCGCACCACCAACGGCAGCTTCACGTTTGCCACGACGGTGGATGAAAACAAGCCCTACGACGTCACCGTGCTGACCCAGCCCGCCGGGGCCACCTGCACGCCGTCGAACGCCAGCGGCAACGTCGACGGGACCGGCAGCAACGTGACCAACGTGGTTGTCACTTGTGTGATCAGCGACTCCATCTCCGGCACGGTGACGGGGCTGCCCGCAGGCTTCACCGTGAGCCTGGCTAACAACGGCGGTACGCCGCTGATCGTCGGCACTGACGGTGCTTTCGCCTTCCCGGGCATCGTGGCGGCCGGCACGGCTTACAACGTCACGGTGAGCGCGCAGCCGGTGAACGGAACCACCACCTGCACGGTGCCCAACGGCTCGGGCACGGTTGCGAGCGGCACCGCCACCGCCATCGTCGTCACCTGCACCTGAACGCGTTAAAACAAGAAGTACCTCTGCGCCATCGGCAACACGCTGGCGGGCTCGCAGGTGAGTAGCACACCATCGGCGCGCACCTCGTAGGTCTGCGGGTCGACCTCGATCTTCGGTGTGCCGCTGTTGTGCACCATGTCGGCCTTGCTGATCTTGCGCGTGTTGCGCACGGCCACCGCGCGGCGCTGCAAGCCCAGTGACTGCGGCACGTTGAGGTCGATGGCGGCCTGCGACACGAAGGTGACGCAGGTGTTGTTCATCGCTGAACCGTAGGCCCCGAACATCGGCCGGTAGTGCACCGGCTGCGGCGTGGGGATGCTCGCGTTCGGGTCGCCCATTGCGGCCGCGGCGATCATGCCGCCCTTCAAGATCAGCGAAGGCTTGACGCCAAAAAACGCCGGCTTCCACACCACCAGGTCGGCCAGCTTGCCCACCTCGATGGAGCCCACCTCGTGCGAGATGCCTTGTGTGATGGCGGGGTTGATCGTGTACTTGGCGATGTAGCGCTTGACACGAAAGTTGTCGTGCCGCGCGTTGTCTTCGGGTAGCGTGCCGCGCTGCTCTTTCATCTTGTGCGCGGCCTGCCAGGTGCGAATGATCACCTCGCCCACACGGCCCATGGCCTGGCTGTCGGACGACATCATCGAGAACACGCCCACGTCGTGCAGGATGTCTTCGGCCGCAATGGTCTCGCGGCGGATGCGGCTCTCGGCAAAGGCCAGGTCTTCGGCGATGCTCGCGTCGAGGTGGTGGCACACCATCAGCATGTCGAGGTGCTCGTCGACGGTGTTGACGGTGTACGGCATCGTCGGGTTGGTCGACGAAGGCAGCACGTTGGCGAG
>JBBRFR010000076.1:0-12769 GCA_038241485.1 Burkholderiales bacterium | reverse complement strand
TGGCGCAATGCTTCAACTCGGGAGGGATCGCTCATGGGGTTCTCCTTGGAACCCGAAGCGTGCCACATGGCGCTCGGCAGAGTGCAGCGCCGGCCTGCGGCGCTGCACAGTTCATCTCATCAAGGCTTGGGCAGCGGGGTGCCGGTGTAGCTGGTTTCGGCCAGTTCTTTGGTGGCCTCGGCTGGGTCCACCAGCTCGGGGTAGACACGGCCCACCATGATGCCGAAACCGACCTTGGTGCGCACATAACGCGTCTGGCCGGCTTCGAGGGTGAAGGTCAGCTTCTTCTCGACTTCGGTCGAGGTGCTCACTTCCATCGCACCAGGAGCTGTGGTGACGAAGAAGAAACCACCCGGCTTGGACTCACCCACCACCTTGCCGTTGAGCGAGACGTTGGGTTGAAGCGCAGCGCCCATCATGCTGCTGCTGCGATAGAAATAGACACGGCCTTCGTCTGCCTTGACGGGCTTGATGGAGGCGCTGATCTCGGCCATCTTGGGGCCAGAAGCGCAGGCGGTGAGCAGGGCCACCATCAGCAGGGCGAAAACGGTACGCAAGGATTTCATTCAGTTTGTCCTTTCAACAAGTGGGAAAGACGTTGCCTGCGGCAACGCGGAAAAGGCGCGTTCTACCGGCAGGTAGAAGCCCACCAGTTGGCCGTCGTGGTGCACTGCATAGGCTTCATGCATGTGCGCGCCCTCCACGGTCAACACGGTTTGTGTGGGCCGCAAGACCAGCCCCTGTGCAATGCGCCCCGCCACCGCGAACTCGGTGCCCGAATCGATGGTGCGTGCGTAGCCCGACGAGAGAAGAAAGTCGACCTTGTTGACGGCGGCGTAGCGCTTGCCCTTTTCGACCGCAGCCAAGGTGAGTTCGGCGGGGTGACGTTTGACCTCGATGGCACACCCGGCGAGCACGGCCAGAACAAACAGCGCGAACAGAACGCGCACAGACTTGTGTTGCATGGTCTCTCCTCCCTCATGATGGCGTCGAAGACTGCGGTGCGTCTTCGGTCAAGTTGGGCGCGATTATGTGCCAGCGGCATGCACCGTCCCGTACCATCTGCAACCGGCACAGCCGCCTGCCAATGACCGAACTTTCGTGACACCCGACATCGACACCACCCCGCTGAGCATTCTTCAGGAAGTCTTCGGCTACCCCGCCTTCCGCGGCGCGCAAGAAGCCATCATCGACCACGTGGTGGACAACGGCGACGCGCTGGTGCTGATGCCCACGGGCGGCGGCAAGAGCCTGTGTTACCAGGTGCCGGCGATTGCCCGCCACCGCGCGGGCCACGGTGTGGCGGTGGTGGTGAGCCCGCTGATTGCGCTGATGCACGACCAGGTGGGCGCGCTGGAAGAAGCGGGCGTACATGCGTCGTTTCTCAACTCCACGCTGACGCTCGACGAGACGCAAAAAATCGAGCGCGAGATGATGAGCGGGCGCCTGGTGCTGCTGTATGCCGCACCCGAGCGGGTGACCACACCGCGCTTTCTGGCGCAGCTTGATTCGCTCAACGAGCGCGGACTCTTGAGCCTGTTCGCCATCGACGAAGCGCACTGCGTGAGCCAGTGGGGCCACGACTTTCGCGAAGACTACCTGGCGCTCAACGTGCTGCACGAGCGGTATGCCAGCGTGCCGCGTATTGCGCTCACCGCCACCGCCGACGACCTCACACGCGCCGACATCATCGAGCGCTTGCAGCTGCAAGAAGCACGCATCTTCATCAGCAGCTTCGACCGGCCGAACATCCGCTACGGCATCGTCGAGAAAGACAACGCACGCGCGCAGCTGCTGCGTTTCATCAACGACGAGCACGAGGGTGACGCCGGCATCGTGTATTGCCAGTCGCGCAAGAAGGTGGAAGAAACCGCCGACTGGCTGAAGAGCGAAGGCATCAATGCCTTGCCGTACCACGCAGGGCTCGACAGCGATGTGCGCCGCCGCCACCAAGACAAGTTCTTGCGTGAAGACAGCGTGGTGATGGTGGCCACCATCGCCTTCGGCATGGGCATCGACAAACCCGACGTGCGCTTCGTGGCCCACCTCGACTTGCCGAAGAACATCGAGAGCTATTACCAAGAGACCGGCCGCGCAGGCCGCGATGGCCTGCCCGCCGACGCCTGGATGGCCTACGGCCTGGCCGACGTGGTGAACCAGCGCCGCATGATCGACGACAGCCCCGCCGCTGAAGAGTTCAAGCGCGGCCAGGTCGGCAAGCTCGAAGCGCTGCTCGCGCTGGCCGAAGCGCACGACTGCCGACGGGTACGGCTGCTGAGCTACTTTGGTGAGGACACGCCCGGCGCCGGGCCGCCCCAAGGCGGGCGCGGCCCCCTCGGGGGGCCGGAGCGAAGCGACGTGGGGGCTCGGTACTCCTGTGGCAACTGCGACAACTGCTTGAACCCCCCGGCCACCTGGGACGCGACCGAGGCGGCGCGCAAGGCGCTCAGCTGCATCTACCGCTTTCACCAGAACGGCGGCCAGCGTTTTGGTGCGGTGCATTTGATGGACGTGCTGCGCGGCAAAGCCACCGACAAGGTGACGCAGTACCGGCACCAGTCGCTCTCCACCTTCGGCATTGGCGCCGATGTGAGCGAGGCTCAGTGGCGCGCGGTATTGCGCCAACTCATCGCGCTCGGCCATGTGCGCACCGAAGGTGAATACAACACGCTTGAGCTCACGCCCAGCGCACGCGAGGTGCTGCGTGGCGACGTGAGCCTGTTGCTGCGTGTGGCGAGCGACACGCCCAAACGTGGCAAAGCCGGCAAGACGGGCAAGGTCACCCGCGGCAAGGACAAGCCGCCACCCATCGCGCTCGACGACGCGGGCACCGAACGGTTCACCGCGCTCAAGGCTTGGCGTGCCGAGGTGGCCAAGGAACATGGCTTGCCGGCGTATGTGATCTTTCACGACGCCACGTTGGCCGAGATGGCGCGGGCCAAGCCCGGCTCGCTCGACGAGATGTCGACCATCAGCGGTGTGGGGGCGAAGAAGCTCGAAGCCTACGGGCGCGAGATCCTGCGGGTGCTGGCGCTGGCCTGAGCCGGAGGTTTGTCAGGCGGCGAAGCTGCGGTAGGTCGACATCAGCCGCGCGTAGGCGGACGCCACACGGTCGAAGCACTTCGGGTCGCGTTTGACGTGGGCGTCGTACATGAAGCCGGTGAGCAGCGAGAAGATCTCGAACACCAGTTGTTCGGGGTCGGTGTCGGGCCGCAGGTGGCCGCACTCGACCGCCTGCTTGGCGGTGCGCTCGACGGTCTGGCGCCAGACCATCATGCCGTTGACCAGCCGCGAACGCAGCGCGTCGGGGTGGGCGTCGGGGTCGTCGTCAAAGGTGTTGACGGCGTAGTGCGAGGCGATCAGCGCCGTGAGTTCGTTGCCGTGGTGCACCCAGCGGTGCACGATGGCGTTGAGCCGCGGCAGGCCGGCCGGCTCTGACAGCGTGGGCATGAACACGGTGAGTGCGAAGACACGCTCGTATTCATCGAGCACCAGGATTTGCAGACTCTCCAGCGAGCCCACACGCACGAACACACCGCTTTTGCTGATGCCCAATTTCTGGGCAATCGAATTCAAGGTGAGGTTCTGCAAGCCGGTGTTGACGGCGATGTCCATACCTGCCGACACAATTGCCGCGAGCGTTTGCTCACTCTTCTCGCGCTTCCGGGCCATCCCTTTTCTCTCGATTCATATTGATTTCTGAAGGCAAGTATACGGAGGGGTGTGCAGCATCAATGCCCCCCAAAATGACGAAAGCGCCCCGCGTCAAGTAGTGCCGTGAGTTATGCACTGTCTTGTGTGAACAAGGTGCAACAGGCGCTTCAGTCAAGGGAGTTCCGGGTCGAAAAGACAAGTGAGCACTTGTCTTTGACGAACCGCCATGAGCTACCTGATCCGCGCCTCTTTTCTCGCCCTCGCCGTGATGGCCATGGCGCCGAACACCGTGGCCGGCACGATCGGGTTTCACGTTGCCAGCCACCACGCGCCGGCCAAGACCTACAACAACTCCAACCCCGGCATCTACTACCGCAATGACGAAGGCTGGACGGCCGGCGCCTACCGCAACTCGCTGAGCAAGAACAGCGTGTACGCCGGCTACACCTGGAAGTTTGGCGCGCTCGACGTGACCACCGCCGGCGTCACCGGCTACTTCAACAAGGTGCAGCCGCTGCTGGTGCCGTCGGTCTCGCTCTTCACCTACCAGGGCATCACGCCCCGCATCGCCTACATCCCCCAGGTGGAAAAGAAGATCGGCTCGCATGTGCTGCACTTGATGATCGAGTACTGAACGGCGCCCAGCCCGTGTTTCCGCCTTCGCGGCAATGACCCCATGTTTCACCCGCGCTTGAGACGCGCCAGTTCATCACTCACCAGGCGCACGACCAGGCGGTCGAGCGTTTGCACCGAGTACTGCTTCACGTCGTGCACGGTCTGCGAACCGGAGCCGCTGCCGGGGTTGCTGGCATCACGGTAGGTCAAAAAGACAAACCGCCCCGCGGTGTACTGCGCCATCTGGCGGTAGATGTATTCACCCACCGGGTCGAGGCCGCTTGCGCCCACGGCAAAAAGCTTGATGCCCTTGGCGAGCGCGGCCTGCATGTCGCGGTCGTATTGCGGGCCACCGTAGTCGAGATGGGGCGGTGCATCGGCCACCAGCACCACCATGCGCGCGGACTGCTGGCGCCAGCTCATCGAATGAACCACCTCGTGCAGCGCTTCGTTCAGGGCCTCGGGCGTGTCGCCACCGCCATGGGCCTGCACATTGGCGAGTTGCTGCTGGAAGGCGCCGAGATCGTCCGTGAAGTCGTGGGTGCGGGTCACATAGGCATCACCGCGGTCGCGGTAGGCGACCAGGCCGTAGCAGATGTCGGGCTGGCCGGGCAATTGGGCGATCTGCTGCGCCATCGCCCGCATCGAGTGCTTGAGCTTGGCGATCTCGTCGCCCATGGAGCCGGTGGCGTCGACCAAGAACACCAGGTCGAGCCGCACCGGCGCGTTGGCCACCGGGCCCAGTCGCACCTGCACAGACTGTGATTGGCCACGCATCAACAGCGCGCGGCTTTGCATGCCGCCCTTGCGCACCGCCACACCGAGCGTGCGCTCGTTCATGTCGGGTGACATGAACGAGCGCGGGTGCAGCCACACGCGGCCGGCGGTGTCGGTGCGGGCCCACATCAGCGGCTGCGCGACACCGGGGCGCTGCACCGCGACCTCGGCGTCGTGCACCGGGTGGCCTTGCGCGTCGGTGACTTCGAGCAGGTAACGCTCGCTGACATCACGCTCACGCACCGGCAGCTGGCCGCTGCGCTGGCGGTAGGCGAGGTACTCGCCGAAGTCGGCGTTGTCATCGACCATGCCGGCGGTGACGGTGGTGTTCACGGGCCGGCGCGGGGCGGGCTGAGGCGGCTGCGGCCAGGGCGAGGGTGCCAGGCTGGTGGCCGCATCGGCGGCAGCGCGCGACTCGGCCAGCGGCGCAACCGACGCCGGTGCGCCCGCGGCCTCACGGCGTTTGGCGAGCGATGCTTCGTCACGCGACGACTTCATCTCGCGCCCGTGCAGCCCACCCAAGCCAGCGCCGACGCCCACGCCCTGCTGCCCACCCCCGCCCGGCACCTCGCGCAGGGCCGGCAGGCGATGGCAGTGGGTGGCCGAGGGGGCGCTGAAGGCGGGCGGCGTGAAGTCGACAGCCGTTTGCGGTGGCGAGTCTTGCCAGGCCGGCGGCCACATCTCGCGTTCGGCCGAGGTGGCGGCACAAGCCACCAGCAACAGACTCATCAGAACAGCCGGCACGGCGGCGCGGCAGGTGGGGGCATCGGTGCGCATGGAATTCTCCAAAGTGAAAGAGTCACCTGGCATGACACGTGGCAGCGGGCGCAATGGGGTGAAAAAAGTTTCGCCCTCAATTCACCCCATTGCCGCACCCGCGCCGTATCAACCCGGAGTGAGGCAGACTTCCCACCCGATGAACGATGCGATCGAACTGAGCGACGACGAGCTGATGAGCGCCTACGCACGCGGCGATGCCGCGGCGTTCGAACGCCTCTACGCGCGCCACCAGGCCGGGCTGTACCGCTTCATCCGCCGCCTGCTTGGCAACACGCTGGCGGCGCAGACCGACGAGGTATTTCAAGACACCTGGCTCAGGGTGGTCAACGCACGCCAGCAGTGGCAGCCGCAGGGTGCGAGTTTTCGCACCTGGCTGTACACGCTGGCCAACCACCGGGTGATCGACATCTGGCGGCGCAGCGGGCGCGAGGTGTCGATCAGCACCGACGACGACTCGCCGTGGGAACCCGAAGCCGGCGCAGCCTGGCAACAATGGCCTGCGCCATCACCGCAAAGTGAAGACCTCGCCTTCTGGCGCCGCGCCGGTGAGCGCCTGCTGGGTTGCCTGGATCAACTGCCGCTCGCGCAACGCAGCGCCTTCTTGTTGCACCACGACGACGAGCTGCCGCTGGCCGAGGTGGCACGTGCGTTGGAGGTCGGCTTCGAAACCGCCAAAACGCGGCTGCGTTATGCGATGAGCAAGCTGCGCACCTGCATGGGCGCCTACCTCGCACCCATGCAAGGGAACGTGCCATGACCGACGAAACACGCGACGCCCATTTGCGCGAAGCGCTGCGGCATGCGCCCGATGCGCAACTGCAGCCGCCGCCTGCGCTGAGCGAACTCATCTTGAAAGAGGCGCGGGCCAAGGCGCGTGATGCCGCAGCGCCCGCGCATGCACGGCGTCACCCGTTGTTGAGCGTGTGGGACTGGCTGGCCCGGCCTGCGGTGGCGACCGGGTTCGCCGGTGTGATGGTCGCGACGCTGGTCGGCCTGATGTGGTGGGATCAACCGATGGACGAGGCGATGCCGCGCGCACCCGCATCGGCCACCGCACCCGCGCAACCAACGGCGCCGGCCGAGGCGCCACCGGCCGCTACTCAGGCACCGGTGGCCGAAGCCGAACGCGCCGACGCCAGCAAGCGCAAGAAGGAAGCGCGCGCACCCGCCGCCGCCAAACCCGCTGCCCCCGCCCCCGCACCCGCCCCCGCACCCGCACCCGCAAAGCCGGAATCGGCGGACGAGCGCATCGCGCCCACACCGCCCGCACGTGAAGAAGTGGCAGGGCTTACGGCTCCCCCGCCTCCCGCCGCTGCACCGCCGCCGGCGCCCAGCGTGGCCACCCAAAACAGCGCAGTCGCCGGCTCCAGCAGCGCCACCAGCCTGGCCAAGTCGCAGTCGGCCGACGAGCCCAAGCGCATGCGCGCCATCGCACCCGCCACTGACGCCACCAGCAACAGCGCCGGCGTTCCCGCCAGCCTGGACGAGCTGCGCCAGAGCCACGCCGAGGCCACGCCGACGCTCGCCCAATTGCGCAGCGCCGTCGCCGCCGAACCAGCACGCTGGACCTGGCAGCGCGACGGCAGCCCGCCACAGGCCGTGAACGACACCGTTCGCAACTGGTTGGCGCGATTGGATGGCGACGCGGGTGACCGCTGGCAACCGGTCGACGCGAGCGTGCTGCGCGCCGGCCGCGAGATCCGCCTGCTTCGCGATGGCCACCTGCAGCACCGCTTCCGGCTGTCTGAAAGCGGTGTGTTGTGGCATACCCCGCAAGGACGCTGGCAACGGGTGACGCTGCCACCAGCGAGCCTGAGCGCGCTGGAAACAAGCGTTCCCTGACGGCGATTGCAGAAGGTTCGTGACATTTTTCCCCTCAAATGGCCGGTCAGTTCGTGGAGGCTTGGCTACATTCCAAGTTGTCAAATGCACACCCGCTCAAAAAGCGGGCCGCAAAGCGCCAGACAAGCGCCAGGGAGAACAAGGCAGTGGCTCACGCGACGAGAAGGCGCAAAGCGTCCTCGTCAGAGCAGGCACCCGTTCGTCCCATGGTGAGCGTCGTCGCCAGGCGGGTGCGTCTGGTCACTGTTTCCCCATGTCTTAGCGGTGCCACATCGGGCCGCGGGCCGTGGCCGAGTTCGATCGCATCGCCGCCGGAGGCTTCTTGAACAACGCTCGCTCTACAGCCGCAATCACGCGCGCTCACTCCCGTCTTCCCACCTTCGCCGCATTGGCGCTCGCGTTGGTTCTCGCCGCGTGCGGCGGCAATGATGACGAATCGGGCCAGCCGTACGTCCCTGCGGGGCAGCAGCCTACGCAGCCGGGCAGCCTCGGCGGGCGCGCCCAGTCGGCCGGCGACGGCCAGACGGTGACGGGTGCCAGCGTCACGGTCGACGGCACCACCGTCACCACCGGCGGCGACGGTACGTTCTCGTTCGCTGACCTGACCCAGATCGATCGCCTCCTGGTCGCAATCAACGCCCCGGGTTTTGCACCGATGGTGCGAATCACCTCCGTGACCGGCGGTGTCGTCACCACGGTACCCACTCGGCTCGCGCCGGTGGCTGCCACGGTGAGCCTGGACGCCGCCGCGGGTGGCACCACGGCCGTGCCTGGCTCCACCGCGCAGGTGAGCTTCCCCGCTGGCGCTGTTGTCACCTCCGCAGGCGCAGCGCCCACGCAGCCGGTGCTGGTGCGCCTTACCCCCATCAACCCGGCTCAAGACCCGAACCTCTTGCCGGGCGACTACCGCACCACGAACAGTGGCGCTGCGGCCTGGCTTGAGACCTTCGGAGGCCTGTCGGTGGTGCTGACCGACGCGACCGGCGGCACTTACACCCTGGCCGCGGGCCAGAGCGCCACCATCCGCATCCCAGCCGCGACACGCGCGAGCACGCTGCCGCCGACCGTTCCGCTGTACGGGTTCAACGAGAGCACCGGTCTGTGGGAAAGCGGCGGCACGGCCACGCTCGCCGGCACCGCCCCGAACCAGTACTACGAAGGCACGGTCACCCGCTTCACGACCTGGGCCGCCGACGACCTGCTCAGCACCGTGCAAGTCACCGGCTGCGTGCTCGACTCCGTGGGACGCCGCGTGGCGCGAGCACGCGTCGAACTCGACGGCGTGACGTACTCGGGCACCACCAACGTGCTCACCGACCGCTCCGGCAACTTCTCCGTGCCGATGCGCAGCAACGCCACGGCCATCGTGAGTGCCCGCTCGGCCACGCTGCTGTCGAACGCCCGTGCCGCCACGGCCACCACGGGCAACGTGGCGCTGGGTTCACCCTGCCTGGTCTTGGCCGAAGGAGCGATCGGCATCAAGCTGAGCTGGGGTCTGCAGCCGCTGGACGTCGACTCGCACCTGCTCACCCCGCAGGGCGCGCACATCTCCTATCTCGCCAAGGGCTCGCTGACGGCCGCGCCGTTTGCCAACCTCGACATCGACGACGTCACGTCGTTCGGCCCGGAGATCGTCTCCATCCGTCGCCCCGCGCGCGGCACGTACCGCTACTTCCTCACCAACTTCTCCAACAGCTTCAGCCCCGGCATGACGGGGTCACCGGTGAGGGTCGAGGTCACGTACAACGGCAACACGAGCGTCTTCACACCCGGGGCAGGTGAAGGCACGTTCAGGCACTGGAACGCGTTCGACATCGTGATCGATGCCCAGTGCAATGTCACGATCACGCCGACGAACACCTGGTCGGCCAGCGAGCCCGCCAACCCGAACGCGGTCGGCGGAGCCGTCACCTACTGCAACTGACGGCAGACGGGCATTTCGCGGCCGGCGCCACGCCGGCAAGAAGGGCGGCTCCCGAAAGGGGCCGCTTTTTTTTGGCCATGGCCTGCGGCGCAGGGGGATGGATGTCAGTAGCCGCGCAGCCGTGCGCCGCTATCATGTTTGGTTTCGCCCCCAGCCCATGCCGCCCCGCAAACCAGCCCCGCCAGAAACGTCGATCGAAACACCCGTGATCCGGGTGCGTGGGGCGCGAACGCACAACCTCAAGAACATCGACCTCGACATCCCGCGCAACAAGCTGGTGGTGATCACGGGGCTCTCGGGTTCGGGCAAATCGAGTCTGGCTTTCGACACGCTCTATGCCGAAGGCCAGCGCCGTTATGTGGAGAGCTTGAGCGCCTACGCGCGCCAATTCCTTCAGCTGATGGACAAGCCCGATGTCGATGTGATCGAGGGTTTGTCGCCCGCCATCAGCATCGAGCAGAAAGCCACCTCGCACAACCCGCGCTCGACCGTGGGCACAGTCACCGAGATCCACGACTACCTGCGCTTGTTGTACGCCCGCGCTGGCACGCCCTTCTGCCCCGAGCACAAGTTGCCACTGCAAGCGCAGAGCGTGAGCCAGATGGTCGATGCCGCCCTCGCGCTGCCGCAAGACACCAAACTGATGGTGCTGGCCCCGGTGGTGCGCGACCGCAAGGGTGAGTTCGCCGACTTGTTTGCCGACATGCAGGCGCAAGGTTATGTGCGCTTTCGCATCGACGGCACGGCGTATGAAGCGGCCGATGTGCCGAAACTGAAGAAGGCCGAGAAACACGACATAGACGTGGTGATCGATCGCGTCAAGGTGCAAGCTGGTTTGCAACAACGCCTTGCCGAAAGTTTCGAAGCCGCCATGCGCATCGCCGAAGGCCGCGCGATGGCGCTGGAGATGGACTCGGGCAAAGAGCACCTCTTCAGCAGCAAGTTCGCCTGCCCCGTCTGCAGCTACTCCTTGAGCGAGCTGGAGCCGCGTCTCTTTTCTTTCAACTCGCCGGTGGGCGCCTGCCCGAGCTGCGACGGCCTGGGCCAGGTGACGGCCTTCGACCCCGACCGTGTGGTCGCCTTCCCATCGCTCAGCCTGGCCAGCGGCGCGGTGAAGGGCTGGGACCGGCGAAACGGCTACACCTTCTCGCTCTTGGAGAGTGTGGCCAAACACTACAAGTTCGACATCGACACGCCCTTCGAGGCCCTGCCGAAAAAGGCGCGCACGGTGCTGCTGTGGGGCTCGGGCGACGAAGAAGTGAGCTTTGTCTACGAGGCCGACGGCGCCAACGGCAAGACACGCAGCGTCAAACGCAAACACCCCTTCGAAGGCATCATCCCGAACCTGCAGCGCCGCTACAAAGAGACCGACTCGGCCGCAGTGCGCGAAGACCTGGCGCGTTACCAGGCCGCCAAACCCTGCCCCGACTGCCAGGGCACCCGTTTGCGCAGCGAAGCGCGGCACGTGTTTCTGCAAGGTGTTGGTGAAGCCCAAGGTGAGCCCATCTACCGTGTCGAGCACTTTACGCTGCGCGAGTGCCTTGCCTATTTCGAAGCCCTGCAGCTGAAAGGCGCCAAGGCCGAGATCGCCGACAAGGTGGTGCGCGAGATCCGCTCGCGGCTCAAGTTCTTGAACGACGTGGGGCTCAACTACCTGAGCCTGGACCGCAACGCCGACAGCTTGAGCGGCGGTGAGTCACAACGCATCCGGCTCGCGTCGCAGATCGGCTCGGGCCTGACCGGCGTGATGTACGTACTCGACGAGCCCAGCATCGGCCTGCACCAGCGCGACAACGACCGATTGATCGGCACGCTGCGCCACCTGCGCGACATCGGCAACAGCGTGCTGGTGGTCGAGCACGACGAAGACGCCATCCGCGCCGCCGACCACGTGATCGACATGGGCCCCGGCGCCGGTGTGCACGGCGGGCGGGTGATTGCGCAAGGCACGCCGCAACAGGTGGCCGACAACGCCGAGTCGCTGACCGGGCGCTACATGTCGGGGCTAGCGAAAATCGCGGTGCCCACACAACGCCATCGCCTGGCCGACATGGACGAACCCCAAAGCCTGCGCATCGTCAACGCCCGCGGCAACAACCTGAAGGGTGTGACGGCCGAGATCCCGGTCGGCCTGTTCACCTGCGTCACCGGCGTCTCGGGCTCCGGCAAGTCCACGCTGGTCAACGACACGCTCAACGCCGCCGTGTCGCGCGAGCTGTACGGCAGCCATGCCGAGGCGGCACCGCACGAGGCGATCGACGGGCTCGAGGCATTCGACAAGATCATCAACGTCGACCAGAGCCCGATCGGCCGCACGCCGCGCTCCAACCCGGCCACCTATACCGGGCTGTTCACCCCGATCCGCGAGCTGTTCGCCGAGGTGCCCACCTCGCGCGAGCGCGGCTACGGGCCGGGCCGGTTCAGCTTCAACGTGGCCGGCGGCCGCTGCGAGAGCTGCCAGGGCGACGGCGTGCTGAAGGTCGAGATGCACTTCCTGCCCGACGTCTACGTGCCGTGCGACGTCTGCCACGGCAAGCGCTACAGCCGCGAGACGCTCGAGGTGCTCTACAAGGGCAAGCATATCGCGCAGGTGCTGGAGCTGACGGTGGAAGATGCGCTGGCGTTCTTCAACGCGGTGCCCAACATCGCACGCAAGCTGCAGACGCTGCTCGACGTCGGCCTCGGCTACATCACGCTCGGCCAGAGCGCGACCACGCTGTCGGGCGGCGAGGCGCAGCGCGTCAAGCTGGCGCTCGAGCTGAGCAAGCGCGACACCGGCCGCACGCTGTACATCCTCGACGAGCCCACCACCGGCCTGCACTTCGCCGACATCCAGCTGCTGCTGACGGTGCTGCACCAGCTGCGCGACGCCGGCAACACGATCGTCGTGATCGAGCACAACCTCGACGTCATCAAGACGGCCGACTGGGTGATCGACATGGGCCCGGAAGGCGGCGCCGGCGGCGGCATGGTGGTGGCGGAGGGCACGCCCGAACAGATCGCCGCCTGCGCCGCGAGCCACACTGGGCTCTATCTGGCGCGCCTGTTGAACGAGTGATACCGCGCGCCGTGCATCCGGCACCGCACCGGCTAGCAATCGCGCGCCGCGCGTGGATACTCGGCCGCAGGAGTGAGGCCGCATGATCCAGCGCATCCGGGGAGTGATCGACGACATCG
>JBBRFR010000075.1:0-12900 GCA_038241485.1 Burkholderiales bacterium | reverse complement strand
CACCGGCATCGGCTTGTCGGCCGACGCCAGGGAACATCTGTTCGAGCCCTTCTTCACGACCAAGCCAAGCGGCGCTGGCTTGGGGTTGGGGCTGGCCATCTCGCGCGACATCGTGCGCGAGTTCAAGGGCGAACTCCGCTTCTGCGAACGCCCGGGGGGCGGAACGTGCTTCTCCGTCGAGCTGCCCGCTGCGGGGGAGAATCTGCCACCGACGAACGAACTCGGCCGAGGAACCATGACCCATGACTGAGCTGACCGTTCTGCTGGTCGAGGATGACCATCACATGCAACTGGGCTGTGTGCAAGCCCTTCAACTGGCCAACATGTCGGTGCTGGCGGTTGCCTCCGCAGAAGAAGCCATGCGCCATCTCACGCCGGCCTATGCTGGCGTGGTGGTGACCGACATGAAACTGCCTGATGCCGACGGGCTGGCCTTGCTGAGGCACTGCCGCGCGCTCGACGCCGATCTGCCGGTCATCATGATCACCGGCCACGGCGATGTCAGTCTGGCGGTGGAGGCCATGCGCGGTGGGGCCTACGACTTCATCACCAAACCTTTCTCGCCCGAGCTGCTGATCGAAGTGATACGCCGCGCACTTGAAAAACGCTCGCTCACGCTGGAGCTCGCGACTTTGCGCCTGGCGCTGTCGGTGCGCGAAGGAATGGCCGGCAACCTGATCGGCCGCTCGTCCCGCATGCAGCGGGTGCGGCAGTTGGTGCTCGACGTGGCCGATTCGCCGGTCGATGTGCTGATACGGGGCGAGACAGGCACCGGCAAAGAACTGGTCGCGCGCGCGCTGCACGACCTGTCATCGCGCAAGTCCCGGCCCCTGGTGGCTCTCAATTGCGGGGGGTTGCCGGACACTCTGCTCGACAGCGAGTTGTTCGGCCACGAGGCCGGCGCCTTCACGGGGGCACAGAAGCGACGCATCGGCAAGTTCGAGTATGCCCAGGGCGGCACGCTGTTTCTCGACGAGGTCGAGAGCATGCCCATGGCCATGCAGATCAAGCTGCTGCGGGTGCTGCAAGAACGCGCGATCGAGCGCCTCGGGTCCAATCAGCAGGTGCCGGTTGATTGCAGGGTGGTGGCCGCCACCAAGGACGACCTGCTGCTGCGTGCGCAGCAAGGCAGCTTTAGGGCTGACCTGTACTACCGGCTCAACGTGGTGAGCATCGAACTGCCGGCCTTGCGCGAGCGCCGCGAAGACATCCCCATGCTGCTAGAACACTTCTTGCTGCTTGCCGCCAGCCGCTTCGGGCGGCCGCGGCCCGAAGTCAACAACGAGCAGATGGGTGCGCTGATGGCGCACGACTGGCCCGGCAACGTGCGGGAGTTGCGAAACGTAGCCGATTGCATGGTGCTCGGCTTGCGCAAGGATCTTCCAGGCTCCTTGGCCAAGGCCACCGGCGACGCCAGCGTGCCGCTGGTCGACGCCGTCGAAGGCTTCGAGCGCGGGCTCATCAGTGCCGAGTTGCAGCGCCAGGGAGGCAACATCGCGCGCAGCGCCCAGGCCTTGCAGATGCCCAAGACAACCCTGGCCGACCGGATTCGCAAGTACAAGCTGCTCGACGACTAGCGGGCCGCCGCAGGGCGAGGCCGGCTCAGCGGAACCCTGCGCTCGCGTTGAGCGCAAATGCCATGGCCTGCTTCAGCTCGTCACGCGAATACGGTTTGGCCAGCAGCTCCCACGACAGCGGGGCGCTCTGGCTGGTGTCGAGCAGCTCGGCTGAAAACCCCGACATCAACAACACGGCAATCTGCGGCAGGCGTGCCTGCGCTTCACGCGCCAGCTCGGTGCCGCGCATGCCGGGGCCGAGCGCGATGTCGGTCAGCAGCAGGTCGAAGTTGGCGTCTTTGGCGAGGTGAGGCAAGGCCTGCTCTGCGCTGGCGCAGGGCGTGACCTCGCAGCCCAGCATGTCGAGAAAGCGCAGCGCCACCGCGCGCACCTCGGGCTCGTCTTCCACCAGCAGCACCTTCAGCCCCGGCGGGATGGTGTCGGCGCTGGTCTCGTCTTCGTCGCTCTCAGATGCATGCTCGGCAAAACGCGGGATGTACAGCGTGACGGTGGTGCCCGCGCCCGGCGTGCTGGCCAGGGTGATGGCACCGTGAGACTGCTTCACGAAGCCATACACCGTGCTCAAGCCCAGCCCGGTGCCGCGGCCGGCCTCTTTGGTGGTGAAGAAGGGCTCGAAGGCTCGTTCTTTCACGCTCTCGGGCATGCCGGTGCCGGTGTCGGACACCGAAATCGCAACGTAGGTGTCGGGCTGCTCGATAGCGAGGTCGAAGTCGCCGCGCAGCTCGGGTGGCAGTGTGTGGCACAAATGGCCGCTGAAGCTCAGCGTGCCGCCCGTGGGCATGGCGTCGCGTGCGTTGATGGCGATGTTGAGCAGGGCCGATTCGAGCTGCCCGGCGTCGGCCAGGCAGGGCGGGCAGGGCGTGGGTGTGTGCACCACGATGCCAATGCGTTGGTCGAGCGTGCGCCGCAGCATGTCGGCCAGCGAGTCGAGCAGCAACGGCACCTCGATGCGGCTGGGGCTCAGCACCTGGCGGCGCGAGAAGGCCAGCAACTTGCTGGTGAGCTCGGCGCCACGCCGGCTGGCGCGGGCCGCGGCCGTCACCAGCTGCAAGGCATAAGCATCACCGCTCACGCCGGGGTGCTCTTCGAGCACCTGCAGGTTGCCCTGGATCACCGTCAGCAGGTTGTTGAAGTCGTGTGCAATGCCACCCGTGAGCTGGCCGACGCTCTCCAGCCGCTGGGCGTGGTTGAGTGACTCCTCGGTGTGTACCCGCTGCAGGTTGGCGGCCAGCAGGTTCGACAACGATTCGAGAAAGTGCAGCTCGTCGTCGCCAAAACGCTGCGCCTGGCGCGAGCACACGCTCAACACACCCACCACCTGGCCACGGTCAGACAGGGGCACCGTCAAGGCGCTGGTCAGACCGGCATCGAGGTAACTTTGTGGCACCCGAAATCGTTGTTCGCGCCAGTAGTCGGACACCACCACCGGGCGGCCCTGGGCCACCACAAAACCCGGCGGCGTGTCGGGGTGGTTGAGAATGCGCGAGCCCACGCCTTCACCCGGCAGCAGGCCCACGCCCGCGGCCACACGAAACTCCTGCCCGTCGGGCTCGAGCAAAAAGACCACGGCCACCTGCACTTCGAGCGCCTCGACGGCCACCGCAGGCACCTGCTGCTGCAGCACCTGCGGGTCGCGCGCATTGACGGCGATGCGCCCCATCTGCGCCACATGCTCGCTGTAATGGGCACGCTGCAAGGCACGTTTGACGCGCGGGTAGTTGCCGATGCCGCGAATGGCCACCACCACATGCGGCAAGCCGTCGCCTGCCAGCGGGCTGAGCGAGATCTCGACCATCACCTCGCTGCCATCGCGCCGCTTGGCCACCAGCTCCATGTCGGTGCCCATCGGGCGCGGGCGCGGGTTCTTGGCGTAACTTTCGCGGTACGCCGCGTGGCGCGGGCGAATGCTGTCAGGCACCAGGGTGTCGACCGAGAGCCCGCTCAGCTCGCCGGCGGCGTAGCCCAGCAGTGTGTCGGCGGCAGGGTTGGCGAGCTGGATCAGGCCTTGCCCGTCGACCAGCAGCAGCGCATCGGGGTAGGCCGCGAAGATCGAGCGAAACAGCGCCGGCTCGTCGCCCAGCATCACACCGAGCTCACGGTGGGCACGAACACATAACCGGCGCTGCGCACCGACTTGATGATCTGCGGCGCTTCGGGGTCGGCTTCGAGTTTTTTGCGCAGGCGGCCCACCTGCACGTCAACCGTACGGTCGAAAGGGCCGGCTTCGCGGCCACGCGTTTGCTCCAGCAGGAAGTCGCGCGACAGCACGCGCCCAGCGTGCCGCACGAACACACACAACAGGTCGAACTCGCCCGAGGTGAGGGCTACGTCATGGCCTTGCGGGTGCGTCAGGCGGCGCGCAGCCGGGTCGAGCTGCCAAGCGTCGAACACCATCTTGGCCGACGGCGCAGCCGCTGCCGGTGTGGCTGGCGGGGCGGCGGCCGGCGGTGCCGCCTCGATGCGCCGCAGCACGGCCTTGATGCGCGCCACCAGCTCGCGCAGGTCAAAGGGTTTGGTGACGTAGTCGTCGGCGCCGACCTCCAGGCCCACCACCTTGTCGACCGCATCACCGCGGCCGGTCACGATGACCAGGCCGCAGCGCCAGTGTTCGCGCAGCTGGCGGGCAATCACGAAGCCGTCTTCACCGGGCAGGCCCAGGTCGAGCAGCACCAGGGCGGGGGTGTCGCTCGCCATCAGCCCCATCAGCGAGTGGCCGTTGTGCAGCTGGCTCACGCGAAAGCCGTGCGTCTGGAGGTAGTTGCCGAGCAACTGGGTGATGTCGACTTCGTCGTCGAGAACGGCAATGTGGGTCGGGGTCGGGGTCACGGGCGGCGGGGCGAGATGATGGCCGATGGCGGCAAGGCTCCCGAGCGTACCTCCTTGGCCTGACGGTTGCCTTTCGAGGCGGCCGGTTCGCAATGTAACCGTCAGGCGACCCCGTATGCAGCCGCCCAGGCACTGGCCAGCCCGACCAGCAGCACCGCCCCCAGGCTCAATCCGTAACGCGACCCACCGGCTACGAACGCAGCCACCAGCCGTGTTGCGCTGTTGGCCGACACCGCCAGCAGCACGCCCAGCATCAGCTCGCGCGCCGCCAGGCTGTTGGCAGCGAACAAGGCGCTCAACGAGGCCACTGCCGAATGGGCGTCGACCAGGCCGGCAATGGCTGCGCCGCTGAGCACGCCGGTCGCGCCGAAATGACGCTGGGCCGACGTCACGGCCACCGTGACCACAGTGAGCAGCGCGGCGATGAGCAGCGCCGCCGGCAGGCTGAGCGCACCCGCCTGGCTCGGTGGGGCCTCCTGGGCAGCCGCCTGCCGGCGCGCCAACCACACCAGCACGCCGCTCGACACCAGGGCGCCCGCCAGCCCCGCGCCCGCCACCGGCGCCAAGGTTTGTGCCGCCTGCGGTGACAAGGCGGCGGCCAGCACCATCACCTGCACCCAGGTGGCCGCGGTGGAGAGTGCGGCGCCGCTGGCCGTCACACCCGCCCAGGCGGGGTGCTGCCGCGCGGTGGCCCCCATCGAGGCAATGGTGGCGGTGCTTGACACAAAACCACCGAAAAAGCCCGCCGCGGCGACACCCCCGCGTGGGCCCAGCAAGCGCAGCGCCACGTGGCCCATGGCCTGCAGCACCAGGATCAGCAGCACCATGGCCGCCAGCGGGCGCGGGTTGATGCCGCCCAGCCAGGCGATCGGCACACTGGGGATCAGCGGCAGCACCACCAGGGCCAGCGCCGCCAGCAACAGGCCGTCGTGCAACTCTTGTTCGCTCAGCAGCTCGGTGGCAAAACGGTGCAAGCGGCCGCGTGCCGCTAACAAGGCCGCCAGCCCCGCCGCGCAGGCGGCTGCGGTGGCGGGCGACAGGATGGCTTGAACGCCCACCAGGTAGGTGGCAAACAGCGCCAGCTCGGTTGTGATGCCGGGGTCGCTTGAGCGGCTTTTGTAATAGGCCACTGCGATCAGGGTGACGATGAGCAAGCCGCCCAGCAGCACCAGCGAGCCGTCGCCGAGGCTTTGTGCCAGCGCGCCGATCACCGCGGTGATGCTGAAGCTGCGGATGCCCGCGGCCCGCCGGTCGTCTCCGGTGCCCTTGCGGCGCTCGCGCTCCAGGCCGATCAGCAGGCCGCTGCCGAGTGCGACCAGCAAGCCCAACGTGTCTGGCCCGAAAGCGTCCAAACCGTCAGGCCACCACGTGGGCCAGGTGCTCGGGCACGCTCACGTTCCAGCCCAGTTCGTCGGCAATGCGCGAGCGCAGCGTGTCGCTGGCCACCGGCTCGCCATGCACCACGAAGGCCTGGCGCGGCATCTTTTCGAAACCCCGCAACCACCTCAGCAGGCCGTCGGCATCGGCATGGCCCGACATGCCTTCGAGGTGGCTCACGTCGGCTTTCACCGCCACGTACTCGCCAAAGATCTTCACCTCGGTGGTGCCGGCAATCATCTTTGCGCCGCGTGTGCCGCCTACCTGAAAGCCCGGGAAGACGATGTGGTTGCGCGGGTTGGGCGCCAGGTGCTTGAGGTGGTGCAGCACCCGCCCGCCGGTCGCCATGCCGCTGGCCGAGATGATGACGCAGGGGTAGCGCGAGCGCGTGAGCTTCTCCGACTGCTGCGGTGTGGTGATGATGGTCACGCCGTCGCACAGGTTGTTGATTTCGCGGGTAGGCACGCGCAGCAGCTTGCGGTGCTTGCGGTAGAGCTCGGTGGCCGCGGTGGCCATGGGGCTGTCGAGAAAGATCGGCAGGTCGTGCGGTATCTCGCCGGCGCTGCGCAGGCGCTGCAGGCACAGCAGCAGCGCTTGGGCGCGGCCTACGGCGAACGAGGGCAAGAGCACGCTGCCACCACGGCGCACGGTGGCGCGGATGATTCCCCCCAGCCGCTCCTGCGTGTTTTCAGTCACGTGGGCGCGGTTGCCGTAAGTCGACTCAACCAGCAGCACGTCGGCACGGGCGATGTGCTCAGGTGGCGGCATCAGCAGGTCGTCGTCGCGCCCCAGGTCGCCGGAGTAGACCAGCGTGTCGTTCTTGGCGTGCAGGGTGACGGCGCAGGCGCCGAGCAGGTGGCCCACCGGGGTGAGCGACACACGGGCATCACCCACCGCCACATCTCGCCCGGCAGGCACGGGCTTGAGCTTGGCGATGGCGCGTTTGGCGTCGCGCGCGGTGTACAGCGGCAGGGCCGGTGCGTGGTGGCTGAAGCCATAACGGTTGGCGCGGCGGGCGTCTTCTTCTTGCAGGTGGGCCGCGTCGAGCAGCAGCACCTCGGCGAGGTCGCGTGTGGCCAGGGTGCACAAGATGAGGCCGCTGAAGCCGTCGCGCACCAGTGCCGGCAGCCAGCCGCTGTGGTCGAGGTGTGCGTGGCTCAACACCACGGCATCGATCTCTTTGGGTGGCACCGGGAAGGGTGCCCAGTTGCGCTGACGCAGCGTCTTGAAGCCCTGGAACATGCCGCAGTCGAGCAAGATCTTTTGCGAGCCGATCTCAACCAGGTGGCGCGAGCCGGTGACGGCATCGGCCGCTCCGAGGAAAGTGAGTTTCATGTGAGGGGGGTTGTCTTGTTGATCAATGCGAGATCAACACCGGCACCGTCATCTGTGAGAGCACCGAGCGAGTCACGCCGCCCACCACCAGCTCGGTGATGCGCGTGTGGCCATAGCCTCCCATCACGATCAGGTCGGCACCCAGGTCGAAGGCGCGCGACAGCAATGCGTTGCCCGCGTCGAGCTCGCTCACCTCGCGGCGAAGCTCGGCCTCGATGCCATGGCGTTGCAGCCAGACCCCGACACCCTCGACCGGCTGAGCCTTGTCGCCGTCACGCGGGTGCACAAAGCTGAGCACGCTCACCTGCTGCGCGCGGCGCAAGATCGGCAGCGCATCGGCCAGCGCACGGGCGGCCTCGCGGCTGTCGTACCAAGCGACCACCACCTGCTCGCCGAGCGTCTTGAAATCACCCGCATACGGCACCACCAGCACCGGCCGGCCTGCGTGCAAAAACACCTGCTGCGGGAAGTCCCATGAAACCAGCGGCGTGAAGTGCTTCGGGTCGTTCTGCCCCAGCACCACCAGATCGGCGGCGCTGGCGTGCTGCAGCACGGCGCTCAGGCTGTCGTCGTCATGCACGCGGCCTTCGCTGGAGACGAGGCCGAACGATTTCACCTGCACGTTGAAGCCCTTCACCACGTCGGCGCAGGTCTGCGTGATGCGCTCGCGTGCGGCAGTGAGGTCCAGCCCTTCGGCCAGCACCGGCTTCACCGAGGCCGGCAGATTCACCAGCCCGGTAGGGGCCAGGCCCAGCAGGTGGCTGCCGTGGTCGCGGGCCAGCGTGGCAGCCAGCGCCACACGCGCGGCACAACGGGGCGATTCGTCCAGGTGGACGAGGATGGTTCGGTAGGTCATGGCTGGGCTCTCCCGGGTTGACCGGAGGAGTCTGCGCAAGCCGGCGCTCAGCCGGCCTGAGCCAGATCAAGATTTGAGCCGGCTCCCGTCGAGCTCGCCAAACTGGCTGCAGCCACGGCACACGGTCTGCTCGGGCTCTTGCAGCAAGTCGTCCCAACCGATGGGCTCGTGGCAGTCGTTGCACAGGCCGTAACGGCCGTGGCCGATGCGGTCTTCGGCTTGTTGCACTGCGGCAAGCGCCTCTTCGGCCAGGCGGATGTGCGCGAGCGTGGCATCGCTCTCGACCAGCGCCACATCATCAAGCGGCTCGGCCGGGCGCAGGCGTCGGCGTTGCGAACGGATCAGCTCGCCGAGGTAGAGCGAACGCTCTCGCAAACGGCTCTGAAACAAGGCCAGCAAAATGAGATCGGGCTTGGCCGAGCCCGTCGACAGCTTGTTGCTTTCGCTCGTCATGCTTGTCTCCATCCGCGTGAGCGATGAGGTCAGGATGCACCCTTGGAGCGTATGGCGGTCTGTGCCGGCTGTTGTTGTGAAAGATCAAGTCGGCTTGATACCGCTCAACGGCTTTGCATGCCTGAGCAGAGAAGATAGGCGCTCGCCGCCACCCCGACAAGCCCGTTCATGCCCCACACCGCTCGCCGCAACACACCCCTCTTGCATCACACGCTCGATCTGCCGCTGACCAGCACGCTGGCGCGCGCGTCGCATGGCATTTCGCCTTCGGCGCTGGGGGCTGCGCTCGGCGACTGGCAGAGCCATCTTGCGGCGTCCCCCGGCAAACAGGCCGAACTGGCTGAAAGTGCACTGCACAAAACTTTGCAATGGCTGAGCTACCTGCGGGCTTCGCAACCAGGCCAATGCCCGCCGTGCGAAATGCCCACACCACAAGACAAGCGGTTCAAGGCCTCGCAATGGCAGGCGACGCCTTACAACACCTGGGCGCAGGGTTTTCTGCTCGCACAGCAGTGGTGGAACGAAGCCACCACCGGCGTTCGGGGCGTGTCGCGCCACCATGAGGAGGTGGTCGAGTTCGTCATGCGGCAGTGGCTTGACATGTGTTCGCCGTCGAATTTCATACCGACCAACCCGCAGGTGCTGCACGAAACCATGGTCAGCGGCGGCAAGAACCTCGCGACCGGTTTTGCCAACTGGTGGCGCGACGCGATGGCCGTGCTGGCCGAAGGGCCGCCGCCCGGCGCCGAGCGTTTCAAGCCCGGCGAGACGGTGGCCACCAAGCCGGGCAAGGTGGTGTTTCGCAACCGGCTGATCGAGCTGATCCGCTATGACCCGAGCACGCCCACGGTGTACCCCGAGCCGCTCTTGGTCGTGCCCTCGTGGATCATGAAGTACTACGTGCTTGACCTGTCGCCGCAGAACTCGATGGTCAAGTACCTGGTCGACCAGGGACACACGGTGTTCATGATTTCCTGGAAGAACCCCGGTGCCGAAGACCGCAACCTGGGCATGGACGACTACCTGGAGCTCGGCGTGCTCGCAGCACTTGAAGCCGTGCAGCAGCAGTGCCCGCGTGTCGGGGTGCATGCCGTGGGCTACTGCCTGGGTGGCACGCTGATGGCCGTGGCGGCGGCAGCACTCGCGCGGCGGTCGCCGTCGCCACTCAAGACCGTGAGCCTGCTGGCCGCACAGATCGACTTTGAAGAGCCGGGCGAGCTGGGCCTGTTCATCGACGAGAGCCAAATCTCTTTCGTCGAAGACCTGATGTCCGAGCGGGGTTACCTCGACGGGCGGCAGATGGCGGGCGCCTTTGCGCTCATCAACTCCAAAGACTTGGTGTGGTCCAAGCTCGTGCATGAGTACCTGATGGGGGCACAAACGCCGCTCACCGACCTGCGCGCCTGGAACGCCGACGCCACCCGCATGCCGGCGCGCATGCACAGCGAATACCTGCGCCGGCTCTACCTCGACAACGACCTCGCCGAAGGCCGCTACCAGGCGCTCGGCCAGCCGGTGGCCACACAAGACATTCACCAGCCGGTGTTCTGCGTGGCCACCGAGCGCGACCACGTGTCGCCCTGGCAGTCGGTCTACAAGATCCACCTGCTGACCGACACCGAGCTGACCTTCGTGCTCAGCTCGGGCGGCCACAACGTGGCCATCGTCAACCCGCCCGAGGGGCCGTTGGCGAGCGCCGAAGCGAGCCACCGAGTGGCCGAGCGCAAGCGGGGTGCCCCATTCCAGGATGCCCCCTCGTGGCTCGCGGGTACTGCGGCACAACCCGGTAGCTGGTGGCCGACATGGCAACACTGGTTGAGTGGGCATTCGGGCAAACGGCGCATACCGCGTTTCAATGCAAGCCTGCCGACGCTTGGCAACGCGCCGGGCCAGTACGTGCACGGCACATGACAACTTCTTTGCGCTTGCGCAATGTGGGCCTGTGTACTCGGTCTTAAAAACAGAACTCGGCCGATTGCGCGGTGGGGCGCGGTGACCGGTTTGTTTCATCAACCCGCACAGGAGACACACCATGGCAAGCAAGACTCAGAAGGCAGGCAACGGCGGCGCAGCGGCTGCCAAGGTGGAGGCTGCGACGCCCGATGCGGCGCTGGCCTTTTCACAAGACCAGCTGCAGGCGCTGATCGCCCTGAGCGATGTGGTCTTCAAAGGCGCCGAAGAGATTCGACGCTGCCAGATGCAGGCCGCGCACGACGCCCGCCTGCACCACGAAAAGGCCCAGTCCCAAGTCGCCAGGGTGGGTACACCGGCCGAGCTGTTCAATCTGCATGCCGAGCTGTTGCGCTTTGACATGGAGTCTTCAGGCAAGTACTGGCAGCAGCTGGCGGCCATTTGCGCCGCCACCCAGGCCGATGCGATGAACCTGCTCACCCGCAGCGCCGCCACCGTGGGTGGCGACGTGGCCAAGCTGGTGGGTCAGCCGCTGAAGCTGCCCCAGCCTGGCTTCGCGCCGGCGGCTGCCGACTCTGCCTTGGTCGCCGCGGCGGCCGACCCGTCGCAGGCCTGGAACCAGTGGGTCGATCTCGGCAAGCAGTGGAGCGACATGCTCTACCGCACCGAGGCCGCGCTTCACTGAAGCAGGGGAGTGGCTTCGCGTCGCAGTTGCACGGCGTCGCGCTGGCTGCGCTGTCGGCCATCGGTGTGAAACACCTGCACCGACTCCGACATCACACGGGCACGTGCGCAGAGTGCGGAAGCCGAGGCCGACAGCTGCTCGACCATGGCCGAGTTCTGCTGGGTCAGGCCGTCGAGCTGAGACACCGCCTGGTTGACTTGCGAAATACGCCTCTGTTGAATTTCGAGTGGGCAAATACCCCCAACCCCCGTTCGGGCTGAGCCTGTCGAAGCCCTGCTCGCAAGGTGGCTTCGCTTACCAGCCCTTCGACGCACGGGCCTTCGACAAGCTCAGTCCCTGCTCAGGGCGAACGGGTCGAGGCGGCGCTGTACCCACTCGAAATTCAACAGAGCCCGAAATACCCACCAGCTGCTCGCTTGATGCTTGGTCGATCTCGCGCACGAAGGTGGAGACCCGGTTCACCCCGTCGGCGCTGTCGCGCATGGCCTGGGCGGCACGCTCGAACTCGCTCACACCGGCCCCGAGTGTGCATGGTTTCGCGCGCATTCCACGTCTTGAGCCCGGTGTGGGTGACCTCGGCGGCACTGTCAGCCAGCTGGGCGGCGCGCCGCGCCGACTGGGCATTGGCGCGCACGGTGCTGGTGATCTGGTCCATCGACGCGGCCGTCTCCTGCAGGCTGCTGGCCTGCGAATCGGTGCGGTTCGACATGTCATGGTTGCCCGCCGCAATCTCGCCAATGGCGATCTCGATCTGCTCGGCCTCCTCACGTGCATCGCCCACGATCGACTGCAGGTTCACGTTGGGCTGGTTGAGCGCGAGTTGCAACTGGACGAGCAGCCCACCGCCGTGCCAGTCACAACGCTGCGTCAGGTCGCCGGCCGCCATGCGCTGGGTAAAGCGCAAGCCAAGCTCAGCTGCCCGGCCCCACCCACCGTTCGGGCTGACCCTTCGACATGCTCAGGACAGGGTCCGCTTCGCGTATCGAAGCCTTGCGCAGCCCTTCGACTTGCCCTGTCCTGAGGTACCGACGGGTCAGGGCGAACGGAGCTTGGCGGAGGTACGTCGCTAATCAGGAACAAAAATGCCGGTCGGTGGGCGGAGACCGCCTGTCCCACGGCCTGCATCTCTTCGCGCGTGAAGCCGCTGGCTTCGACGAAGGCCGGGTTGCATGAAGAATGCGGCCTTTCAGGTCGGTGGTGGAGCCCAGGTTCTGGCCTGGGCGCAGCCGGTATTCGGTCTGGCTGACTGGGAGATTGCAGCAGCGGGCGCCCGGCACATCAGCTGGATCAGGGCTCGGGTGGTCGCCCGCTCATTCGGTGTTTTCGCCCGCCCAGTGGGCCGGGTTCTCGCGCACGATGGTCACTGGCACCGGCGAGCCGTGCAGCACGGTCTGCGACACCGAACCCAGCAGGGCACTGCTAACCACGCCGCGGCCGCGGGCACCCAGGATGATGGCGTCGCAGTCGTAGCGCTCGCCGGTCTCCAGAATCGTCTGCGCCGGGTCGCCGCTTGCGATCTCGCGCTCGAACGGCAGCTCGGCCTGCCGCAACAGGTCTTCAGCCGCTTCGAGCGAGTGGCTGCCGGCGGCGCCGGTCACACGCTCCAGCACGTCGGCGTCGGGCGCGAGCACCATCTCGTAGAGGTAGGTGGGCTCTTGCACATTGGTCAGCACGAAGCTGGCGCTCAAACCCTCTTGCACCAGGCGGATCGCGTAGCGCACGGCGTTCAGCGAATGTTCGGAACCATCAACGGGCAAAAGGATTTTCATGGTGTGCTCTCGCGTGGGAAGGTGAGCCGAGCTTAGCGCCTGCGGTCGGCTTGTTCTTCATGGCCTGTCTGGCAACTTGCGCACCGCAAGGCCGAGGGCTGCGCCTGCAGG
>JBBRFR010000074.1:0-12925 GCA_038241485.1 Burkholderiales bacterium | reverse complement strand
CACGGCAAACTCGCTCACCCCCGTGCCCACGGCCGACACCACGCCAGCCCCTTCGTGCCCCAGCACCACGGGCATCGGCATCTGGATGGTGCCGTTGGCGGCCGACAGGTCGCTGTGGCACACGCCGCAGGCCGCCATCTTGATCAGCACTTCGTTGTGGCCGGGCTCCTTGACTTGGACCTGTTCGACGGTGATGGGGCCGTTGACGGCTCTGCAAATGGCGGCGCGTGCGGTGATGGTCATGGAGTCTCCTTCGTTGTGGTTGACTCTATTTTGTGCCGAACAGGCGGTCGCCCGCATCGCCCAACCCCGGCACGATGTAGCCGTGCTCGTTGAGTTCGCGGTCGATGGCGGCCACGTACACCGGCACGTCGGGGTGCGATTCGGTAAAGTGTTTCAGGCCTTCGGGCGCGGCCAGCAAGCACACGAAGCGGATCGATTTGGGCTTGGTCTCTTTCAGCCGGTCGACCGCGGCCACCGCCGAGTTGCCTGTCGCAAGCATCGGGTCGAGCACGATGGCGTCGCGCTCGTGCATGTCGGCTGGCATCTTGAAGTAGTACTCCACCGCAACCAGCGTCTTGGGGTCGCGGTACAGGCCGATGTGACCGATGCGCGCACCGGGAATCACGTTGAGCATGCCGTCGAGAAAGCCCGCACCGGCGCGCATGATGCTCACGAACACCGTCTTCTTGCCATCGATCACCGGGCTGCGCATCTTCTCAAGCGGCGTCTCGATGTCGATCAGCTGGGTGGGCATGTCGCGCGTGACCTCATACGCCATCAGCATGCTGATCTCACCCAGCAGGCGGCGAAAGCTGTTGGTGCTGCGGTCTTTCTCGCGCATCAGCGTGAGCTTGTGCTGGATCAGCGGGTGGGTGATGTGGTGGACCGTGGGTTCGCTCATGTTGTGTGTCTCGTGCTTGGTTCTCAAAACACCGTGCCATCGCTTTCGATCTTCAACGGCGGGCTGCCATCACGCAGGCTCTTGGCGATCTCGCGGCCGGCGGCCCAGGTGCCGCCCTCCAGGATGCAGGCGAGCGGCATCTCTTCGGCCGACTTGTTCAAACGCTCGCGCACCCGTGGCGCCAGCTCGTCGATCAGTGCCACGGTGAGCGCGCGCCATTCGATGATGGCTTCATCCGCCGCCGTGTAGCTGCGCCCGGCAAAGCTCGGGTCTTTCGGCACGATGACCCGCGCATCGAGCAGCAAGCCGCCGTTGCGGTACTCCGGCAAGCCGGTCAGGCCGTCGAGGTCGGTGAGCATGGTGCCAGCCCACTCGAAGGGCTCCAGCAATGAGTAGGTCAACCACTGGGTCAGCTTGTGAAACGGCACCCAGCCTGCAGTGAGCCCAGTGCCGCCGGCCAACGGGTGCGGCCAGCAATCGCCCAAGGGCATGCCTTGCAGCTCGCTGCCGGTGAGCCAGATGGGGCTCAGGTGATCGAGCAAGGCCTGCAACACACGTGGCGCGGCCAGGCGCGGTGGTGCGTTGTCCGTCTGGCCGTGCTGGGTGAGTGCGTCAAACAAGCCCCCCGGGCGGCCGTCGACACCAAACACCTCGGGCTGCGCGCGCAGGGTTTGGCCCAGGCGCTGCAACAAGGCCACACGACCGTCGAGCCCGACCAACGGGTTGTCGCTTCGCACCTGGAACATCTGCGCCAGCGTGGCCGCGTCAATGCGCCGCAGCGCCGCCGCATCGACCCGGTATGGGTCACCGGGGTCAGATGAAAACTGCCCTTGCATGAAGGCACGAAAACTCGCCACGCCCAGCCCTTCGGAGCGGCTGAAGGTCTGGCCACTCTCGGCTTCGGCATATCGCCACTGCGGGCCGGCGCCGGCGTCGAGCAACACGCTGACCAGCGTGAGGTCGATGCGTGCGCGCGCCTGCGCTGCGAGGTCTCGGCCGGCGAGGTGGGCATCGAGCTCGGCCTTGCGGTCAACACCGCCGGCCTCAAAATGCCGCCAGCGGCTGTGGTACGGGATGCGCAGCTCGGGGTAGTTCTGCCGCGTGATGTGTTCGACACGGCGCGACACTTCATCGAGCTGCGCACGGTTGAGCGTGAAGTGGCGCGAGCGGCCTTCTTCGACCGCACGCAAGATGTTGCCGCAGCGCTCACGAATGGTCACCGTCGAGCGCAGCGGGGCGACGATATCCGGCCGAGCGCCGGGCCGCCCCAAGCCGGCCGGGCTCCCCTCGGGGGGCGACGCCGCAGGCGTCTTGGGGCTGTCATCACGCAAGGTCACGCCCCTTGGTGGCGGCGAGCTTCACATCATCGGGCACGCTGCCGTCGGTGAAATAACCGGCCGCGATCTTGGCCTCGATCTCCACCCGGGCGTCAGCCGGCACCAGCTCATCAGGGATCTTCACCCGCTCGCCGACCTCGATGCCGCTGCCGGTGATGGCGTCGTATTTGTCGTTGCTCATGCTCACCAGTCGATGGATCTTCTTCACTCCCAGCCAGTGCAGCACGTCAGGCATCAGCTCTTGAAAGCGCATGTCTTGCACACCGGCCACACACTCGGTGCGCAAGAAATACTTGTCGGCACTGTCGCCGCCCAGCTGGCGCTTGCGTGCGTTGTAGACCAAGAACTTGGTGACCTCACCGAGCGCGCGGCCCTCTTTGCGGCTGTAGGCGATGAGCCCCACTCCACCTTGTTGCGCCCCCTTCACACACTCTTCGATGGCGTGCGTGAGGTAGGGCCGGCAGGTGCAGATGTCGGAGCCGAACACATCGGAGCCGTTGCACTCGTCGTGCACCCGCGCGGTGAGCGTGACGCTCGGGTCGGCCAAGTCGTGTGGGTTGCCAAAAATGTAGAGCGTTTGCCCGCCGATGGGCGGCAAGAAGATGCCGATGTCGCTGCGTGTGACCAGCTCGGGGTACATGCCGCCGGTCTCTTCGAACATCACACGCCGCAGGTCGGCCTCGCTCACGTTGAAGCGTTTGGCCACCCCTTCGAGCCACCACACCGGCTCGATGGCGATCTTGGTCACCATGGCCGAGGCGTCATCGAGCAGGTACTTGCCATCGGGCTTCAAACGCTGGAAGGCCATCGCCTGCTTGATCTCGGGCAAGTGCACATGCGCCTGCGTCACCGCAATGGTCGGGCGAATGTCGTAGCCCTGCGCGAGGTGCTCGGCAAACACCTCGCCGACGGTGGCGCCCCAGGGGTCGAGCGAGACAATTCTGTGCGGGTCACTCCATTGCGGGTAGGGGCCGATCGGCGTGGTGGGCGAGGTGTTGGTAAGGTCGGCGCGGTGGCCACGAGTCAGGTTACCGGCCGCCACCGCGAGCGCGCGGTAAATGCCGTAGCTGCCGCTGTGGGTGCCGATCACGTTTCGCTGGCTGCGGTTGGTGGTGGTGCCCACCAGCGGGCCGCGCTCGGCCGCGGTGGCTGCGCCCCAGTGCATGGTGGGCGCGCCGCTCACACCCTGCTGGCCGGGGTGCGAGGTGAGGCGAATGTGCTTGGTGTTTGCTTTGGCTTCGACTGGTTTGTCGGTGCTCATCAAGGTCGCTCCTTCTTGGGTGGACGACGCAAATGAGCATACGCTGTCACGGCGCGTGTTGTCGCACCTTCCACCAGCGCTGCAAGCCTTGGGCCACCTCGTGTACCGAGGAATCGTTCACGAGTGTCAGGTCGGCCCGCACCGAGGGGGCCTCGCGCTGCAATCGCAGGTCGACCGCCACCGCGTCCTCGCGGCCCCGGCCCACCAGGCGCTGGGCGCGCACGTCGGCCGGCGCGGTGATCTCGACCACTCTCAACGCCGGGACCTGCTCGCGCAGCGTGGGCAGGTGAGCGCGCGAGCTGTTGAGCACCACCCAGTTGCCTGCAGCCAGCGGCGCGAATGCGCGGTGCCGCACGCCGTAGCTCAGGCCATGGGCGTGCCAGGTGGTGGCAAATGCACCCCTGGCCTGCAGCGCCGCAAAGTCCTCGGCGCTGACGGGCTCGTGCTGCTCGGCGCCGCTGTCGGTTGGCCGGGTGATCACACGCTGAGCGAGATGAACCTGCGGGCCAGCGGGGTCGCGCAAGCCGGCCCAGGCCTGCAGCACGCTGTCTTTGCCGGCACCCGAAGGGCCGACGACCACGATCAGGCGTTCGCTGTGGGAGAGGGTGGGCAGTTTCATCATGCAAGTGGGTAGCGGTGCAGCAGCCGCAAAGGCTGGCCCGGTGCGGGCTCGACGAACAAGCTCAGTGCGTCAAATGCGAGTGGCTGGCGCAGGGCGGCGGCGAAGTGGTGTTGCGCGGCCTGCAGCAGCTGGTCGCGCAAGCTGGCGTCTGGCGGCAAGCTGTTGGTGAGCGTCATGTGAAAGCGCCAGTGATTGAGCACATGCGGGTAACCGTGGCGTTGCAGCAGCGCACGTTGTTCGGCACTCATCGGTGTGGCCAGGCGGCGTTGCAACTCGTCGGGTGTGGGCTCGGCACGCCAGGCTTCAAGCTCGGTCACGCAGGCGTTGGCCAGCCGGTGCAACGGGTGTGCGGCCGGCAGCGGCGATTCGGGTTGCAGCGCCAGGAAGTTGTCCAACCACTGCACTGACAAAGTTGGCATCACAAAGTGGGGTGTGTGTTGTGCGAGTTGCGCGACGGCCTCGCGCAGGCTGGCTTCGTCTCGGCCCGCTGCCAAGCGCATGGGCGGCTTCAACGTGGCATGAAAACCGTAGCGCCAGGGCTCGCCCACGTGGGCGCGAGTGGGCAGCCGGGCTTCGTCGGCCGCGGGGTCGCGCTGCAGCCAATCGCAGCCCGCATGCCACAAGGCGTGCGAGGGTGACGGGGCGAAATAGACCGCGTACCGCTCGGTCATCGGGAACGCGCGCTCATCGGTCCGGCTCGACGGTGAGCTGCACCGCATCCGACGCAAACAAGGTGCAACCCGCTTCGACCGGCACACCTTGCGCATCCACATTCACATAACGCACCACCAGCACCGGTTGCGTGGCCGGGCGCGCCAGCGCGTCGGCCTCGGCGGTGGTGGGCAGGCGGCACGACACCACGCTGCGCGCGCGGGTGTAGTCGGCCACGCCCAGCCGTAGCAGAGCGGCGGTGATGCTGCCGGTTTCAGTGAACGCCTCCACCATGCCAGCCAGACGCGGCAAGGGGTAGGCCGAGGTCGCCAGGTTGACCGGGCGGCCACGCACCGTGGCGCGGGTGTACATGAGCTGCACCGTGGCGCGCGCGCTCACGCCCAGGTCACGCGCCCACTCGCCGCCACGCACCGGCTCATGCGCCAGCAGCTCGCGCTGCGCGGTTTCACCCATGGCGGCCAGGTTTTGAGACAAGCGCGTGCGGCGCTGCAAGGCGTAGTCGAGCACCAGCTCGCGCACGAAGGTGCCGCTGCCCTGCACCACCCGCACAAAGCCGTCGCGCGCCAGCGCCTGCACCGCCTGGCGCAACGTGTGGCGGTTGACCTCGAAGCGCGCGGCCAGCGTGGCCTCGTTGGGCAAACGTTCGCCGGGGCGCAGGCGGCCGGCAGCAATGTCTTGGCGCAACACGGCGGCGATGTTTTCCCAGCGGCGGGTGGCCGCGGGGGTGTCGGCCGTGCCAGCCAGAAAAGAAGAGGCGTTGAGGGTCATGTCAAGAATCTGTCACGGGCTTGTTCGATACTGGGTGCGATCCTACAGTCATCTAGATGACAACCGCATGACCCACAGCCCCTCTTCCACTGCACCACGCCAGGCCTGGCTGTCGGTACTGGCGCACGCGCCCCGCGCCGCACTGGCCGAGCACGCCGAGCGTTGCGCTCTCGGCCACGTGTTCGATTGGCTGCGCGAGCCCGAGACCGGCCTGGCCCTGGTTCGCGCACGCATCGCCAACCGCGGCGACCGTTTTAACCTGGGCGAGGTGACGCTCACACGCTGCATCGCCCGGGTGTCGGTGGCCGACCGTGCCACGGCCGGGGTGGGCCATGTGCTGGGGCGCGACGAACAACGTGCCCGCTGGGTGGCGCAGTGTGATGCCTTGTTGCAACAGCCCACGCTGCAAGCGCAGCTGCTGGCCGAGGTGATTGCGCCCTTGTGTGCGTTGAGAGAGGCCGCGCTGGCGCAAGAGCAGGCCCGCCATGCGGCGAGTCGCGTGGCGTTCTACACCTTGCAGCCGGAGGCCACGGCGTGACGGCAGCGGAGTTGTTGGCCCACATGCCACGCGGTTTTGCCGATGCCACGCACGACGCGCAATCGGTGTTTCGCAGCGTGCTCGATGCCTTGTCACGGCCCGGGCGTTTGCAAACCCTGGAGGCGAGCGACGGCCTGCAAGCGCCCGCGCCGCTCTCGCGCGGCATGACGGCACTGCTGCTGACGCTGCTTGACACCGAGACCTCATTGCACCTGAGCGGCGCACTCGCGAGCGAGGCGGCGTGGATGTATTGCCGTTTTCACACCGGGGTGCAGCGCGAAGCTGCCACGCAGGCCGACTTTGTTGCGGTACGCGCCGCCGATGCGAGCCTGCAAGGCCTGCGCCTGGGCAGCGACGAGATGCCGCAACACGGCGCCACGCTGATCGTCGACACCGGCAGCCTGGCGCTGGAGCGTGGCAACGGGTTGCGCCTCAGTGGCCCCGGCATCGAGCACGAGCAGCGCGTCGGCCTGTGCGGCTTGCCGCCTGCCTTCTGGCAAGAGCGCATCACGATGCAGCCGCTGTTCCCGCGCGGGGTCGACCTGCTGCTGGTGTGCGGCTCACAGTTGGTCGGCGTGCCACGTTCGACCCTTATCACCATCGAGGCTGCCTGATGTACATCGCCGTCAAAGGTGGAGAAGCCGCCATCGAAGCCTCACGCCAGCTGTTGGCGCGCGCGCGCCGTGGTGACGTCTCTGTGCGCGAACTTGAAGTCACGCAGATCCGCGAGCAGCTCGGCCTCTTGGTCGACCGTGTGATGGCCGAGGCCTCGCTCTACGACCCCGAGCTGGCTGCGCTGGCGCTCAAACAAGCGCGCGGTGATGCGGTCGAAGCCATCTTCTTGCTGCGCGCTTACCGCACCACGCTGCCGCGTGTGGCCGCCACCGAGCCGCTCGACACCCAGCGCATGCGCGCACGGCGGCGTGTCTCGGCCATCTTCAAAGACCTGCCGGGTGGGCAGCTGCTGGGGCCGACGTTTGACTACACGCAGCGGCTGATTGATTTCTCGTTGCTTCAGCCCGCCACCCCATCCGTTCGCACTGAGCCTGTCGAAGTGCTTGCCCCCGATGCGCACGCGGCTTCGACAGGCTCAACCCGAACGGGATGGGGGGCGCTCCCCAACGCCCTCGACACCCTCGCCGACGAAGGCCTGATCGAAGCCGCGCTGCCAAGCGCTGGCGACCCGCCGCCGCCCGACATCACCCGCGACCCACCCGTCTACCCCTTGCCGCGCAGCGCCCGCCTGCAAATGCTGGCCCGCGCCGACGAAGGCTGGGTGCTGGGCCTGGGTTACGCCACACAGCGCGGTTACGCCCACACCCACCCGTTTGGTGGCGACATCCGCTACGGCGCGGTGGCCATCGAGATCGTGCCCGACGAGCTGGGCTTTGCCATCGAGATCGGCGAGATCGACGTGACCGAGTGCCAGATGATCAATCAGTTTGCCGGCAGCGCGAGCGTGCCACCGCAGTTCACCCGCGGCTATGGGCTGGTGTACGGGCATGGCGAGCGCAAGGCGATGGCGATGTCGCTGGTGGACAGGGCGCTTCGCGCCGACGAGTTCGATGAAGACGTGACCGCACCGGTGCAGCAGCAGGAGTTTGTGCTGCCGCAGGGCGACAACATCGAGGCCTCGGGTTTTGTGCAGCACCTGAAGTTGCCGCATTACGTGACCTTCGAGTCGGAGCTGCAGCTCATTCGCAAGCTGCGTGAGGAGGCGCTCAAGTCAGAGCCGGTCGAGCGCCGGGCCGCTCCCAAGCCGGCCGGCATCCCCTCGGGGGATCGGCCGACGTACTCATCGGTCGAGGGCCAGTCATGATTCATGGCTACAACTTTGCGTATCTTGATGAGCGCACCAAGCGCATGATTCGCCGCGCCATCTTGAAGGCCGTTGCCATTCCCGGCCACCAAGTGCCTTTCGGTTCACGCGAGATGCCGCTCGCTTATGGCTGGGGCACCGGCGGCATCCAGGTCACGGCTGCCGTGCTGGGCCAGCACGACGTGCTCAAGGTCATCGACCAGGGCAGCGACGACACCACCAACGCCGTCAACATCCGCCAGTTTTTCGCGCGCACCACCGGCGTGAAAACGACCGAGCGCACCCGCGAGGCCACGCTGATTCAAACCCGCCACCGCATCCCCGAAGCGCCTTTGCATGAAGGCCAGGTGCTCGTGTACCAGGTGCCGCAGCCCGAGCCGCTCTACAAGCTGGAGCCGCGCCGCGCCGAGACGCTCAAGCTGCACGCCTGCGAGGAGTACGGCCTGGTCAACGTCAAACTCTACGAAGATCTGGCGCACTGGGGCCGCGTGGAGACGACGTATGACTACCCAGTGCAGGTGAACGGGCGCTACGTGATGTCGCCCTCGCCGATCCCGAGTTTTGACAACCCGAAGATGCACCGCATGCCCGCGCTGCAGCTCTTTGGCGCCGGGCGTGAGAAGCGCCTCTACGCCGTGCCGCCCTACACCGACGTGAAGAGCCTCGACTTCGAAGACCACCCCTTCCATGTGGAGCCGCAAGGCCACGCCTGTGCACTGTGCGGCTGCAGCACGAGCTTTCTCGACGAGGTGGTGCAAGGCGGGGGTGAGCGCCTGTGGACATGCTCCGACACCGACTGGTGCCGCGAGCAGCTGGAGGCGGCTCCATGAGCACCACACTCAGCGACGCACTGAGCATCGTGCGCGCCCAGCGCAGCGACATCCCCACGCTGGTTGGGCTTTACAGCGCCTCCGGGCTGGACACACGCGGGCCGCACGATGAAACCACCGCCCGCGCCGCGTGGGACCGCATGCACCTCGCCGTGCCCGGTGTGCGTGTGTTCATCGCCCGCCGCGCCGGCATCGCGGTGGGCACCTGCACCCTCTTCGTGCTGCCACTGCTGGCCCACGCGGGTGCGCCCGAGGCCATCGCCGAAGACGTGGCCGTGCACCCCGATGCGCAGGGCCAAGGCATCGGCCGCGCGCTGATGCAGCACGCGATGGATTTGGCGCAAGAGGCCGGCTGCTACAAGCTCGCGTTGTCGTCCAACCAACGGCGTGAACAGGCGCATGCCTTCTACGAGCGCCTCGGCTTTGCGCGCCATGGCGTGAGCTTCGCCGTGCTGTTGGAGAACCCCAAATGACCACTCCCTTGCTGACGGTGCGCGCGTTGAGCCACCACTTCGGCAGCACCCGCCTTGCGGTGAACAACGCCCACCTCGACCTCTTTGCCGGCGAGGTGGTGGCCATCGTCGGCGAGTCGGGCTCAGGCAAGAGCACCTTGCTCAACTGCATTGCCGGCCGCATCAGCCCGACCGAAGGCACGGTGACCTACCAAGCCGCCGACGGCCGCGCGCTCAACGTGCACCGCTTGAGCGAACGCGCGCGCCGCCAGCTCGAGCGCACCGAGTGGGGCTTTGTGCAACAACACGCCGCCGACGGCCTGCGCATGAACGTGAGCGCCGGCGCCAACATCGGCGAGCGGCTGATGGGCCAGGGCGAGCGCCACTACGGCCGCCTGCGCAGCGCGGCCACCGACTGGATGGCGCGCGTCGAACTCGACCCCGCGCGCATTGACGACTCACCGCGCAACTTCTCGGGCGGCATGCGCCAGCGCCTGCAGATCGCGCGCAACCTCGTGACCCGCCCGCGCCTGGTGCTGATGGACGAGCCCACCTCGGGGCTCGACGTCTCGGTGCAGGCCAAGCTGCTCGACCTGATTCGACTGCTGGTGGCACGCATGCACCTGTCGGCGCTGATCGTCACCCACGACCTCGGCGTGGCACGCTTGCTCGCACACCGCACGCTGGTGATGCGCGAAGGCCGCATCGTCGAACAAGGCCTGACCGACCGCGTGCTCGACGACCCGCAGCACGCGTACACGCAGCTGCTGGTGTCGTCGGTGGTGGCGCCGTGATGAAGACAGGCCAGCCCGCCCACCCAACCGTTCAGCCTGAGGTATCGAAGGCCCGCGCGCCCCGTGCACGGCTTCGATACCTCAGCCCGAGCGGGTTTTACCTTTGAACAAAGAGCCACCATGCTCCACGTCGAGTCCCTCTCCAAACACTTCACCCTGCACCTGCGCGGCGGCCTGCAACTGCCGGTGCTGAAAAGCGTGTCATTGCAGGTCGAAGCCGGCGAGTGTGTGGCCCTGCTCGGCGCCTCGGGCCAGGGCAAGTCGACGCTGATGAAATGCCTGTACGGCAGCTACGGTGCCGACAGTGGCTCGATCTGGATGCAGGCACAACACGGCCGCATCAACATCGCTGCCGCCACACCCCAGCAGATGCTGAAGCTGCGCCAACGCGACATCGCCTACGTGAGCCAGTTTCTGCGCGCCGTGCCGCGCGTGCCCGCACTCGACGTGGTGGCCGAGCGCTGGTTGCAAGCGCGGCCCGATCAGGATGCCGATGCGCTGCAAGAAGCCGCCCGCAATGAAGCGCGCGCACTCTTGCAACGCCTGAACCTGCCCGAGAGCCTGTGGGAGTTGCCGCCCGCCACCTTCTCGGGTGGCGAGCAGCAGCGCGTGAACATTGCGCGCGGCTTCATCGAGCCGGCCCGGTTGTTGCTGCTCGACGAACCCACGGCATCGCTCGACGCCGCCAACCGGCGTGTGGTGATCGAGCTGATCCATGAAGCACGCGCGGCAGGCAGCGCAGTGGTCGGCATCTTTCACGACGAAGAAGTGCGCGACGCGGTGGCGAGCCGCTGTGTCTCGATGCAGTAGATGCATGACGCACTCGCCATCAACTCCGCTCGCCCTGCGCAAGGTGTCACCGCCTCCTTTCGCCCTGTGCAGGTGTCACAACCTCCGTTCGCACGCGCAAGGGTGTCCGCCCCACCCCCTCCGTTCGCCCTGAGCAGGGACTGAGCTTGTCGAAGGCCCGTCCGTCGAAGGGTGCGCAGTGCCAAAACAGAATGTGGAGAAACGCAACATGAGTGAACTGATCCTGAGCAACGCACGCATCGTGCTCGCCAACGAAGTGCTGCACGGCAACGTGCGCCTGCAAAACGGCGTGATCACCGACATCAGCGCCGGCCACACCTCGGTGCCTCAAGCACACGACCTCGACGGCGACTTCTTGCTGCCCGGCCTGGTGGAAGTGCACACCGACAACCTGGAGCGCCACGTCACGCCGCGCCCCAAAGTCAACTTCCCGATGCTGGGCGCGGTGCAGGCGCACGACGCCGAGGTGGCCGCCGCCGGCATCACGACCGTGCTCGACGCCATCGGCGTTGGCGACCCGTATGGCGACGGCTTTCGTTCGCGCGACCAGAGCGCGCTGCTGGAGGTGCTGGACACACTCGAAGCGGCCAGCCTGCTGCGCGCCGACCACTTGATTCACGTGCGCTGCGAGCTGCCGGCGCCGAATGCACAAGCGCTGTTCGAGCCCTTCGCCCGCCACCCCCGGCTGCGCCTGGTCTCGCTGATGGACCACACGCCGGGCCAACGGCAGTGGACTGACATCGAACACGCCCGCATCTACTACACCGGCAAAAAGGGCTGGAGCGACCGGCAGTTCGAAGACGAGATGCGCATCGCGCCGGAGCGGCAAGCACAACACGCCGAGCCCAACCGCGCCTGGTTCACCGCCTTCGCCAACACCTACGGCGTGGCCCTGGCCACACACGACGACACCACGCTCGCCCACGTTAATGAAGCGCACGCGCTGGGCGCAAGCATGAGCGAGTTCCCCACCACGCTGGCGGCAGCGCGCCGCGCCAAGGCCTTGGGCCTGTGCACCGTGGCCGGCGCCCCCAACGTGATCCGCGGCGGCTCGCACTCGGGCAACGTGTCAGCGATGGAGCTGGCACGCGAAGGGGTGCTCGATGCCCTGTCGTCCGACTACGTGCCGGGCAGCCTGCTGCAAGCGGCTTGGCGGCTCACGCAAGAAGGTGGCTTCTCGCTGCCCGAAGCGGTGAGCGTGGTGAGCCGCAAGCCAGCGCGCGCGGTGGCGCTCGTTGGTCGCGGCGAGATCGCGGCCGGGCTGCGCGGGGATGTGATCCGGGTGAAGGTCTTGGGCGATCACCCGGTGGTGCGGGAGGGGTGGGTGAGGGGGCGGCGGGTGGTTTGACGCCGGTTGGAGCAGGGCGAGCCATGCCCGCGACCTCCGGTCGTCGACGCGGTCACCTCAACCGTATGGCCACGAGGTTGCCGTCACTCAATGTGGACCCCGTCGCAATGTAGAGAATGTGTCCGGCGGAGATCGCCAGCATGCCGGGGTGTGGATAGCGCCAGACCTGCTGATGTGTGGTCAAGTCAATCGCGTACACGCTGGTATTTGTGCTTGCGAAAACGAGGTTTCGCGTCACAACAATGTTGCGATGAAACCCGGTTTCACCGGCGGGCGGTGTCCACGACCAGAGCACGCGGCCGTCGGCTTCGCTGAGCGCGTCGAGCGTTGCCGGAGCATTGCGTGCAGCGTAGACGACGCCATTGGCAACCGCCGGATGGGCGATATATGCATTCGCACTGCGCCACGCCACAGCCTGTCTCGCCACATCGTAGTTGACCAAGATCCGGCTGTCGTACTGCTCACTGCTGCTCGCGGCTCGGCCACTGAACCCTCCGCCGCTGAAGTTGATGACGTTCCCGGTCGACCCAAGCATTGGCGCAGAGAACATGGAGTAGCCGTTCCCCGCCGGGGAGAACGGGTCGGCGATCAGGGCAACCTGGGCACCTGTAACTCTGTCAAACACCCGCAGACCCGCGCTGTTGACTCCGTACTGGTAGGCATAACGCGCGTCAACCGCCGGGGTCGCTTGGTCGTAAGCGCCGGCAGGCGCGGCCCACTGCTGCGCACCGCTGGACGCCAAGTGGCTGTAGACAACGCCGGTCTGGGCC